>NZ_JBFUGJ010000146.1:0-14358 GCF_056402975.1 Mesorhizobium sp. P3_A9
CAGTGGACACGGCCTGCACATCGACGCCCATCACATAGTCGCCCGGAGGCAGATCGAACTGGCTGTCGGGGCCGTAGGCGTAGGTCACCTGATCGCGCGTGCCGTCGAGTTTCTTGGCCGCCTTGTACACCTTCCAACCCACATCGGTTTCAGCCTTCTCCCCGCCCTGGGTGTAGAAGGCGTTGGCCTTGGCCTTGCCGACGCCGACAATCATGTCCTTGTCGACAACCTGGCCGGCGACAAGCTGCATGGTCTCGCTCACCTCGCCGGCCCCCAACTTCACGGTGACCTTGGTCTCGCCGGCCGGAACGACGAACTTGACCTCGCCATAATTGCTGTCGGACGTGCCGCCGGGATAGGCGATGCTGATCTGCGCGTTGCGGTCGACATCGGCGCCGGGCGCCGGGCGGGCGTGGATGGAGAGCTCCGCGGCGTTCAGATTGAGCGCCACCTCAGTCGCTTTGTCCGCCGTCAGCGAGACCTTCTGCTCGGCCTTGGCGCCGCCGCTGGTGGCAACGACGATGTAGTTGCCAGCGGGAACGTGGAACTTGATGGCGTTGTAACCGTAGTTGACATTGTCTCCGCCGACGCCCTTTGCATCGTCCTTGAAGACTTCATAGTAGACGTCGATCTTCGGCGCTTCGCCGCCCTCTTTCAAGAATGCTTGCGGGATGAGATTGTAGTCGACCTCGGCCGCTTTCGGGGCGGGCGCGGGAGCAGGCGCCGGTTCGGGTGCTGGCGCGGGAGCCGGGGCTGGTGCCGGCGCTGCGACGGTTTCGACCAGCGCTTCCTGCAGCGCCTTCTCGTCGGAGGCCTGGATGTACTTACCGCCGGTGTTTTCGGCGAGGCAGGCGATCTGCTTGCCTTCATCGGCGGTCAGGCCGAAGCCGACGACGTCGGCGGTGAAGTCGACGCCGGACGCCTCGAGTTCCTTGCCAAGCGCACAGGGGTCGCCGCGGCAGGTCTCGAGCCCGTCGGTGATGAGGACGACGGTCGCCTTGTCCTCGGTGTATTTCAGCGCTTCGGCCGCCTGCTTGACGGCAGCCGTCAGCGGYGTCTTGCCGAGGAATTTCAGACTGTCGGCGGCATCCGTGATGGCGCTTGCCGAGCCCGCCTGGGGCGGTACGATCAGCTGGATGTCATCGCAGCTGCCCTTTTCGCGATGGCCGTAGGCCATGAAGCCGATCTCGTCGTCGGCGGGAACCGATTGAAGCACGGTTCTCAGCGACTCCCGGGCGATTTCGAGCTTGGGCTTGCCGTCGATCTGCGCCCACATCGAGCCGGAAGCGTCGAGAATGATGATGACCTTGTTTGCGGCAAAGCCGAACGTCGTCATGGAAAACAGGAGGATCGCCGCAGCGACGCCCCGCGCAAATACCGCCATCGAAATCTCCTGAGTTAGCCCCCTAGTCCGCACAGGGAAGCTATTTGACGCCGCGTCAGGACACAAGCCCGGGCGCAGCCATCTCGTTCAGGCGCCCTGAGCGGGAACAGAGCGTTCGTGCCGGTCAGCGGGCGTCCCGAGCCCAGACCGGCGTCCGGCTCAGTAGGTGGTGCGSCGCTCTTCCGAAGGCGGCCGRCCRAACTGCAGCCGGTAGCTCTGGGCGAAATAGGARTGCGAGGTRAAGCCGGTSGCGATCGCCACGTCGAGGATCGGCATRTTGGTCTGGCGCARCAATTCGCGCGCCCGCTCSAGCCGCAGCCGCATRTARTAGCGGCCRGGMGTGACRKTGAGGTGGCGCARGAACAGGCGCTCSACCTGGCGCACCGAMAGSCCSGCCGAYTTSGCMAGYTGYACCGCCGACAGCGGCTCGTCGAGATGGTCGGCCATCAGTTCGACGATGCGCCTCAGCTTCTCCGACTTGCCGGTCAGGTCGCGTTCCGGCCCGACGCGCTGGCGGTCGCCAGCCGAACGGATACGCTCGTGCTGGAATTGGTTGGCGACGCCATTGGCGAGGTTCGAGCCGAAATCGCCGCGCACGATCTCCAGCATCAGGTCGATCGAGGTGGTGCCGCCGGCGCAGGTGTAGCGCTTGCGGTCGATCTCGAAGACRTTGCCRGTGCAGTTGATGTCRGGRAAGCGCTCCATGAAGCCGGCGCGGTTTTCCCARTGGATGGTGCAGCGGTAGCCGTCGAGCTGGCCGGCCTCGGCCAGCAGGTAGGAGCCGACCGACAGTGCGCCGAGCGCGTTGCCRCGCCGGCCCCAGCTGCGMAGSGCCGCCAGMACCTTGCTCTTGCCGGGGAATTCCGTCGTCAGSCCGACCGAGACGAAGAGGATGTCGACCGGCGGCAAGTCGGCGACGGCATAGTCGATCTTGAGCGGCAGACCGTTGGACGCCATCACCGGATCGCCATCGGCAGACACCGTGGTCCAGCCGTAGAAATCGCGGCCGAGCAGACGGTTCGCCGAACGGAAGGTGTCGATGGCGGCGGCCAGCGAGAACATGGAAAACTTGTCGACCAGCAGGAAGGCGAACTGCCGGCCACCTTGAACGGGATCACTCGTGACCGGCCGTTCCGGGGAAATGGTGGGGTTCGGCAAAACTGGCGCTTTCAGGGTCAACCCGGGCTCAGAAGGAGGGCCGCTTCAATCCGGCCGCAAGGTAGGCGGAAGCTAACGTATTGGCCATCAGCATGGCAATGGTCATCGGCCCGACACCGCCAGGCACCGGCGTGATGGCGCCGGCTTCCTTGGCCGCCTCGGCATAGGCGACGTCGCCGACGAGGCGCGATTTGCCCTCGCCCTTCTCAGGCGCGGGAATGCGGTTGATGCCGACATCGATGACGGTGGCGCCGGGCTTCACCCAATCGCCCTTGATCATCTCCGGCCGGCCGACGGCGGCAACAAGAATGTCGGCCGTGCGGGCAAGCGCCGGCAGATCCCTGGTGCGGCTGTGGGCGATGGTGACCGTGCAGTTGGCGGCAAGCAGCAGATTGGCCATCGGCTTGCCGACGATGTTGGARCGACCGACGACGACTGCRTTGAGRCCGGACAGGTCCTTGCCGCGCACGCGYTCGATCARAAGCATCGAGCCGGCGGGCGTGCAGGGAACAAAGGCGGTGTCGAGTTCGCCGGTGCCGAGCTTGCCGACATTGATGAAATGGAAGCCGTCGACATCCTTCTGAGGCGCGATGGTCTGGATGACCTTGCCGGCGTCGATATGGGCGGGCAGCGGCAGCTGCACCAGGATGCCGTTGATCGCCGGATCGGCATTGAGGTCGCCGATGATCTTGAGCAGCGCCTCCTCGGAGGTCTCGGCCGGCAGCGTGTGCTGGAGCGAATGAAAGCCGCATTCCTTGGCGGTGCGCGACTTGGAGGCGACATAGACCTGGCTCGCGGGATCCTCGCCGACGATGACGACGGCGAGACCGGGCTTGGCCTTGCCCTTGGCGACCAGCTCGGCGGTCAGGGTCTTGACCGTCCGCACCACATCCTCGGCAACGCTCTTTCCGTCAATCACTTCGGCCATGAACCATCCTCAACACTGTTTTGCCCATCGCCGCTTTCGACAACACAACGCAGCGTCATCGGCAACATGCAGCGCGGCATTGTCACGAAAATCCCATCACGCAATCCCGCCAAAACGCCGTCCGATGCCGTTTACGCGAAACCGGGATGGTTTTGTTCGGCCTCGGCAACGTATTTTGTGGCTCAGAAATAGCGGCGGCGGGTGCGGCTCTCGGTGAGTTCGCGAACAGCCTCGCGGAATTCGCGCAGGCTGGCGCGAATTTCCTCGATCGGCGCCTGTTCGGCGCTTTCCTCTACCGGCGAAGGCTCGGCCGGTGGCTGGGCTGGATAGGCCGATGGTTGCGGCGGAGCGGGCTGTTGATATGGCACATGCCCGGCATAGGGCGCCATACCCTGGGCATAGGGGGAGCCTGCCGGCGGCTGTGGCTGCCAAGGCTGCATCTGCGGATAGCCCGCCTGCTGTGCAGGGGGATAGGGCGGCGGAGCCGGATAGATGGGCGGCGGCATCAGGGGCGACCGCGACGGCGGCCCCATTGGCTGGGAATAGGTGGCATCGAAGCCTGGCGGGAAAGGCGGCCGCGCATAGTCCGACGACCGAGGCATGAAGGCGGTATCCGGGTTCGGGACGCCGGAGGGCATGGCAGCATCCGCCGGCCGCGTGTTGCCGCCAAAAGCGGGGAACTCGCTGTCGTCGTCCGCCTCTGTGGACGGCTTGCTGGATACGGCGTTGCGCAGCTTCGCCATGAGAACGGCGATACGCCCGGGCCGTTCGACGGGAGCGGCTTCGGCCTGTGCCAAGGGCGGTGGTGATGCTGGCGGCGGCGATGCAGGTGGCGGAGGTGGCGGCGCCGGGGGCAACGGGGCTGCCGGCATTGGTGGCGCGGGCGGCGGTGCTGCCCGGAATGCCTGCTCCTCGAGAGGCGCTTTGCGCTCGCGGCGCGATCGCGAGTTCGCGGTCTCACGCAGGCTCTCATAGGCGCCGCGCATAGCGCCGAGGCCGACGCCAGAGGCAAAGCCGAGCAACAGGCCGGCAAGTGCCATCAAGGCTCGCGACGGCCCCTTTGCCTCGAGCGGTGCGAAAGCCTTGGAGATCACGTTCATATTGGCGGTGTYGATGTCCTTCTGCTCGSCGGTCTCCTTGGCGCGCAGMAGATATTGTTCGTAGACGGARCGCTTGGCRGWGGCCTCRCGCTCCAGTTCGCGCATCGATACCAGATCGTTGTTGACGTCGCCGCTGCGCACCTTGAGTTGGGCAAGGCGGGAGGAGAGATCCTGCTCGAGCTGGACAGCGCGTTTCAGATCGACCTGAAGCGAGGAGGCGATGCGGCGCAATTCGCCGGCGATGCGGTCGCGCGCGCCGGCGATCTGTGCGTTGAGCGCCTGGAGTTCGGGATGGCGCGGGCCAAGCCTGATGGCGGCACGGTCCGCCTCCTGCTTGAGCGTGGCATATTGCGAGCGCAGATCGCTCATCGTGTTGGAGTTGATCTCTTCCGGCAAGGTGCCGGAGAGAACCGAATTGACGTCGATCGAGCGCGCCGATGCCGCCCTGGCATTGAGCTCCAGCGTGCGGGCGCGGGCGACCGAGAGCTGCTCGTTGAGCTTCAGCATCTCGTCGTCGCTGATCAAATGGCCCTGTGCATCGACAAGATCATGCGAGGCCCTGAACTCCTCGACCTTGCGCTCGGMCACCTCGACGCCCTTGCGCAGTTCATCGAGCCTTGCCGTCAGTTCGTCGGTCGCGCGGCCGGCGGTATCGGACTGGATCTGGCCGAAGGTCTGCAGGAACACATCCGTCATCGTGTTGGCGATGAGCGCCGATTTCTCGCCATTCTGCGTGATCGCACTGACGGTGATGACGAAGGTCTTGCCGCCGCGCTCGACCGAGAGGCTTTCGGCCAGGTTGCCGACGGCAAGCGCGCGCCGGCGAACCTCGTCGGCGCCGCTCGGGCCATCCTGGTGCGGAAGAATCGAGCGAATGAGAGACCTGATGCCAAGGCCGCCGGCCCCCTGACCATTGAACTCCGGATCGTTGCTCAGGTTGAGCTTGTCGACAACCTTGTTGAGAACGGTGCCCGATGTCAGCACCCTGACCTGGTTTTCGACGATGGCAAGCGTGGCGTCGGAGGCGACCACATTCTGGGTGAGGTCGCGGTCTGTGAGCTTGAGGTCGCGTGGATCGACGATCAGTTCGGTGGTGGCTTCATATTTTTTCGGCGTCGACAGCGCGATGGCGATGCCGAGCCCGGCACCGATCAAGGTGGTCGTGATGATCAGCAKCTTCGACCTGGCAATGCCGCGSAYCACCTGCATCGGATCGATCAGGGGTTTCCACTGCTGATCATCCCTGCGATCGCCAAAGGACGCATTCGCTTCGCCCTCATAGCGGGGTCCAGAGGTCTCATGAGACCGAGCACCGCCGGACGGTTCTTCAGCGGCTGACCGTGCGTACGGCGTGGCCGGCGGCAGATCGCTGGTGCCGGTGTCGTCCTGCGAGCGCCAGGCGTCATCCTGTGTAGCCGCTTGCGGCTGCTCGTCCGGCCGGAACCGCTCTGTTCCGGCGGCAGCGGATGGCGTCGGGTTCGCCCGCGCCTCACGACGTGAACGGGCAAGGCGATGGCGCGTGGCGGCATCCTCGCGCCAGGCCGAATCTGCCCGGTCCCCTATCGAGACCAGGGACGCGTCATCCTCACCGCGCATGGCCTGGCCGAGCGCCAGCAATGAACGCTCACGCCTCCAGTCTTCACGGTTTTCCCTGTCGACCATTGTCTTGGAGCTTCACTCTTTGGCCGCTTGGCAGCGGCAGTCGGCCAATCGTTAAGTCACGCTAAACAAGCATAGGAAACAAAAGGTTAATTTCGGCAGGCCGGCGGGTAAGCTTTTCATAACCTCACGGGCGGGAATTTCGGCGCATCCGGGCCTCAAAACGGCACGTTAAGCTTTGCTGCCTATGGCTTGCCCAGACATGACCGAGGCTCGCGGCATATCGCAAAGGCGGACTTTCGCCCGGATCGGCACTTTCGTGGCCGAACGACGGGGGCTGGTGCGCGACTATTTTTCGGCGATCAGCGGCGCCGGCGGGCGACTGGTGTTTTCGCTGGCCTATTTCATCGCGCTCGCCAACACGCTGTCCATCTCCGAATTTGGCATGTTCGCCACCGCTTCGGCGGCCGGCGTGATGCTGTCGCGGATCCTGGCCTTCGGTTTCATCTCGGC
Source organism: Mesorhizobium sp. P3_A9 (assembly GCF_056402975.1). NCBI lineage: Bacteria > Pseudomonadati > Pseudomonadota > Alphaproteobacteria > Hyphomicrobiales > Phyllobacteriaceae > Mesorhizobium > Mesorhizobium sp. P3_A9. The sequence goes on from NZ_JBFUGJ010000146.1 coordinate 6,683, forward strand.
GCTCTATCGCACCGCCACCATTCGCCCCAATCTGATCGGTACCTTCACCGCCGGCTTCCTGCTGCTCGGTGTCGCCTCGCTGCCGCTCTTGGCCGCGGCCTCGTTCGGCGTCTACCTGCTCTTCTTCGCCGGCACCGTGCCGCTGTCGGTGTTTTCCACGATCGTCTTTGCCGAAGCACTGTTGTGGCGGCCGGTGGAGGTGGCGCTGATCGTCAACAACGGGCTGGGCAAATTCGGCCGTGCCGCCGTCCTGGCGATCGCCGCCACGGCGCTGCGGGCGCTGGGCGCGGTGCTGTTCATGCTCTCAGCCCAGCACAGCATCTGGATCTGGTCATGGTTCTATATCGGCGCCAATGCCGCCTCGCTGGTTCTGGCTTTCGGCTGGTTCTATCCGCGCCAAAGACTGCGGCTGCGCATCGAGCTTTATCTCAGGCGACTGGCGGATTCCCTTTACGTGGCCGGCGCCGAAATCCTGTTCTACCTGCAATCGGAATTCGACAAGCTGCTGGTGCTGGCGATCGGCGGCCTGCATCTGGCCGGTATCTATGCCATCATCATGCGGCTGGTCGACCTGACGGCGATCCCGATCCGCACCTTCTCGATGATGCTGGTGCAACGCATGATGCGCGCGCCAGACCTGTTGTCGCGGCTGACGGTCAAGAGCGGCATCGAGGGTGGCGTGTTCGCGGTCTCGACCGCGGCGCTGCTGGCACTGGGTATCGTACTGCACTTCTTCCCCAACGCACTCGGCAAGAATGTCKCMGARGCCGCSCCCTTGGTGGCGCTGGCGATCTGCGTKCCGGGAYTGCGCAATCTGGTCGARTACCAGGCCGAGCTTCTSTTCGCGCGCGGCCAGACGCTGGTGCGGGCGCTCAAYCTCGGCCTGCTSGCMGSRYTAAAGGCGSTGCTGCTGACCTATGTGCTGACCACCATCGCCGATACGTCAAAGCTGGTGCTGTCGCTCAACATCGTCTTCCTGCTGCTCTATCTCGCTTCGATGCTGCTGACTTATTCGGCAATGCGCAAGCCAGCGAAAGCGATCTGAATTCAGGTGAGGCCGGCCTGCAAACGGCGGCTTCCTGCGCTTCCGGTGCTCACGTACGAAGAGTACGCTCCGCTCCGGTTCTCGGAGGCCACCGTTTTCGACTCGGCCTGACCTAAATTCCTGCGCAGGCTAATCCAGCCCGATCAGGCGGCGGATGCGGCCGATATCGGTGCCGATGAAGGATTGCATGCCGATCGCCACCTGCTCCGGCGCCATGCCGGCAACGAAGCGGCGGAACTCATCGTCCGACAACGCCTCGCCCGTCCAGTGGACGCGGCAGAATTCTTCCGAACCGTGGAAGTGGCCGGCGCCGTCGAGCACATCGTCGACATAGCGGCCATAGATCATGCATTCAGAGAATCTGCGCGCCGAGCCGACGACCTCGACCCAGTCGCGGCCATGCACCTTCTCGATCTGGCCGCACATGGCAAGCACGGCGTCGCGGCGCCAAGCGATCAGCGTCGAAATGTAATCGTGGACCGACGTCCGGGACGGGTCGATGCCGAGTGCCGAACCCGCATTGCGCGACCAGATGCGATGCTCGTCGTGACCGTCATCCGCCAGCACGCCGTCGCGGCGGAACAGCCGCGCCTTGCCGTCGCGCCAGAAGGCGGCGCAGTCGAACGCCTTCAGGAAAGCGACATCAGAATCGCAGAAGACCAGAACGTCTTCCCTGGCATGGTTGGCGATGGCAATGCGACGCAGCTGCTGCACGTGCCAGCCGCGCAGCGGCTGCGTCTTCAGGCTGAGCCAGACACGCCGGCGAAACAGGCTGAGCGGATCGTCGAAAGCATGCAGCCAGCGCGGCAACAGGTCACGTTCGTCGACGATCGTGCGCCGGCTTGTCTCCAGCTGACGGAAGAGCGCGACGTCGCGATGTTCGACCAGGATGTAGTGGTGCGCGGCACCCGAGACATGCCGGTCGAGGGTCTCGCACAACAGGCGGCAGCGCTCGAAATCCGGCGCGTAGCTCGCCGTCACCACCGCCGCAGTCGGCGTCTTCAGCAACAGGCCCGGGCCGGCAAGGGCCTCTGGAACGAACCGCTCGTTCAACGGAGATCTCCGTCCGTTTCGGCGCCATGCGACCATCTCTGCCTCACGACCCGCCACAGGAAAACAGGATTGCCGACCACGTAACGGCGCCAGAGCCGGCCCGGCTCGACCGCCAGCCGGAACAGCCATTCCAGGCGCAGGCGGCGCATCCATAGCGGCGCGCGCGGCACCGAGCCGCTCAGGAAATCGAGCAGCGCGCCGACCGCGACCGGCATGGTGCAGTGGCGTTCGTCGATATGGCGTGCGATCCAAAGTTCCTGGCGCGGCACGCCCATGGCGACCAGCAGCATATCAGGCCGCAGCGCTGCGATCCGGCCGATGATCTCCGGCTCCTGTTCGGCGGAGAAATAACCGTCATGAATGACCACGAAATTGTGCTGCACGGCAAGGGCGGCCAGCTTGACCGACGCCGCCTCGGCGTTGACACGCGTCGCGCCGAGCAGCCCGACGGTCAGCGGCCGCGTCGAKGCCTGCAGGAAGGCCGGCACGAAATCGGTGCCGTTGAGATTGTCSGGRAACGGCGCGCCATAGAGAACCTTGGCGGCGAGATCGACGCCGATGCCGTCCGGCAGGATGAGGAAATCGTCGAGCGCCTCGGCGAAGACCGGATCGGTATGGGCGATGTTGGCGTTGTGGGCGTTGAGGAAACTGACCTTTGTGAAGCGCCGTTCGGCGATCAGGCGGTTCAGCAGGGCAATGGCATCGTCCCAACGAATGGAGAGCACCGAAATGCCAAGGATCGCCTTCAAGCTGTCTAGCCCGAACGTGATGCGGGCGGTGTGCATGTTCATGCGAACACCTCCTGCCTGACGCCCCCGAGTTTTTCCAAACCGAGCCGGATGGCGACATCGAGCGCCTTCACCTGCTGGCGATGGAATGCGCTGCCATCGACGTCCCGGACGTCGGCCGCCGCGGCCTCCAGCGCCTTGGCGAAACTGGCCGGATCGTCGGTGACGACGCAATTGTCCGGGCGATGGTCGATACCGCGCAGCGAGCGGCTGGTGGCGACAGACGGCAAGCCAAGCTCGAAAGTCTCTATGGTCTTCAATTGCACACCGCTGCCGGCRGTGCTGATCAGCGGGATGACGGCSSCGCCGCGCACGAATGCCCTGGCATCCGGGACACGGCCGACAAACTCGACGCCCGGATGCGCCGAAGTGACGCCAGAGGGCATGTGGCCCGCGATGCGGATGCGGAAATCGGGCCGCAGATGCGGCACCACCTTGCCCAGGAACCAATCGAGGCCGATGCGGTTCGGCTGCCAGGTCCAGGTGCCGATCAAAGCGGCGTCGCAGTCGATCCGGCGTGGGCCTTTCCGGGTTGGCGCCTTGGCACCGGTGACCAGCGGCAGCACCGCCGAGCGGCCGTCGGCGGCGACGCCGAGTGCCGCGCGGTCTTCCTCGGCCAGCGTGAAGACAAAGCGCGCGCGGCGGCAGAGACGCTCTTCCACGACCTTGAGCAGCCTTGCCTCGCGGCGAAACAGCAGGCGCTGGAAGAGGCCACCGGCGGCAACGGCGTTCTCTTCCGCCGAGAGATGCTCGACGTTGTGGGCGACGAAGATCGAAGGCTTGTCTTCGAAGAGCTTTTCGAAGGCACCGGCGAACTGCACGGAATTCAGCACATAGCCATCGAAGGGACCGGCCTGTTCGATGGCGGCCCGGACATCGTGCTCGGGCACCGCGCGCAGCTTGACCGACGCGAAGGTGAGGCCCGAAAGCACCGCCTTGCCGACCCAGGCGAGTTTTTGCAGCGCGGATGCACTTTCGGTGCGGACGTCGATGGCACCCAGCACCACGGTGTTTTCGGGGTCGGCAGCGCCCTTCCCGGGCCACGTGAAGCCGATCACCGTGACGCGCGCGCCGGCGCGCCGCAAGGCGGCGATGATCGCAGCGTTGGCGATCTCGTAGCCCGAGGCGAGGGCACCGTCGGGCACGATCGATGTGGCGAACAACAGATGCATCTACCTATCCTGTGGTGTAGCCGGTAGCAAAGCGCGGTGAACCCATGATTAAGCGAGCACAATCAACGGCCGAAAGCGCCTGCCTGACGGGCGTCTCCGCGCAAGGTGATTAACGAAACCTTATCACCGTGGTGCTACCAGAACGCGACTCAGATGTGGCTGGACACGGATGATCCCTTTGCCATCGGATGGTTCGGTATCGATCGCTGGACGGTCTCCCCGGCTTGACGTGGAGGCTGTCGAAGCGGTCGTCACCTTGCCGACCTTCAAGCGGCCCGAACAGGTGCTGGACACGCTGGCGTCGCTCAACGCGCAGCAGACCGGCAGGCGCTTTGCCGTCATCGTCATGGAGAACGAAGGCGAGGCGCGCGAAGGCGCCAAGGCGGCGCTGCCGTTGTTCGAGCGCGGCGAGATGCCGGGCATGGTCATCATCGCGCATGAGCGCGGCAATTGCAGCGCCTACAATGCCGGCTGGCAGACAGCGATCCTGCATTTCCCCAACTTCAGGCATTTGCTGGTCATCGACGATGACGAGATCGCCGATCCGCACTGGCTGGAACGCATGTGCGCGGCTGCAGAAACGCTCGGCGCCGATATAGTCGGCGGACCGCAGGTGCCGGTGTTCGCCGACCCTGCCCATGCGAAATGGGCCGAGCATCCTGTCTTTGCGCCGCCCTACCGGGAGACGGGACGCGTGCCGGCGCTCTATTCGTCCGGCAATCTTCTGGTCGGGCGCAACGTGCTGGTCGCCATGGGGCCGCCCTTCCTCGATCTCAGATTCAATTTCATGGGCGGCGGTGACTCCGACTTTCTCAGCCGGTCGGCGCAACGGGGCTTTGTGCTCGGCTGGTGCGCCGAGGGCCAAGTGCGCGAAACCGTTCCGGCGCGGCGTGTCGAGGCCGACTGGATCCGGGCCCGCAGCCTGCGCAACGGCGTGATCTCGACACTGGTTGAGAAGAAGAAGCGCGCGGGCACGCCGCTGGCCGGCGCCAGAGTGTTCGCGAAGAGCCTAGCGCTGCTTGTCGCCTCGCCGTTTCGCGGCCTGATCCGGCTGGCGCGGACCGGATCGCCGGCGATCGCCATCTACCCCGTCCATGTGGCCTTGGGCCGCGTGATGGCCGAATTTGGATATGCCAATGAGCAGTATCGCCAGCCCGAGAAAAACTGAGCGCGCCCCGCTCAGCGACGCGTTCACGCGCGACGGCGTGGCGACCGCGATCGCCGCACTGCTGTTCACCGTCATCATGGTGTCGTTCCGCCCGTTCCAGCCGGCCGGCGCCGAACTCACCGGCGACGGCGGCGACATCGTCAACCAGCTCGGCTTCGGCTCGCTCGGCGCCGTTTCGATCTTCTCGCTGATGGCCTTCGCCGATCCGCGCATCGTGCGCTCGCTGCTCAGCCCGTCATGGGTGCTGATGCTGGGTTTCTTCTTCTTGTCGGTGGTGCTGGCGACCGATCCGCCCTCGGCGATGCGCGCCGCGTCCTTCACCATGATCGGCATCCTGACGATGGCAACGATCCTGGCGCTGCCGCGCGATGCCGAATCCTTCTCGAAAGTCATCATCTTCACCGCTGTCGTGGTGATGGGGCTTTCCTATCTCGGCCTCATCGTCTTTCCGCACGAGGCGATGCACACGGCCGATTCCCAGGAGCCAGAGCATGCGGGCCTGTGGCGCGGCGTGTTCACCCACAAGAACATCGCCGGCCCGATCATGGCCTGCCTCAGCTTCGCCGGCCTCTATCTCTACCGGCGCGGACAACGCTGGTGGGGCGCAGGCATCTTCTGTGCGGCGATGATCTTCATGCTGCACACCGGCTCCAAGACCACTGCCGGCCTGGTGCCGTTCTCGATCCTGATCGTGGTGCTGCCGAGCCTGATGGGCATGCGCCTCGGCACGCCGATCCTGTTTGCGCTGGCGATCATCGCCACGGCGGTCGGTACGCTGGGCATCGTTTTCCTGCCGCCGGTCAAACATCTGGCGGCGATCTATTTCCCCGACATGACCTATACCGGCCGCACGACGCTGTGGGAGTTCGCCGGCTCGATGCTAGCGAAGAAGCCATGGACCGGCTACGGCTATGAGAGCTTCTGGGGCACGCCGCTGCTGCTCARCCAGGACCAGCCTTTCGACCGGCCCTGGGATATCAGGACCATCGTGCACGGCCATGACGGCTATCTCGACATCGCGGTGCTGATGGGCATTCCTGCCCTTTGCGTGGCGGTCTACACCTTCCTCATCGCGCCGCTGCGCGACTACATGCGCATTCCGCTGCGCCGGGAAAACATCTTTCTCGGCGACTTCTTCATGATGGTGGTGCTGTTCACCGCGCTCAATGCTTTCCTCGAGAGCTTCTTCTTCCATCGCGGCGACCCGGTCTGGCTGTTCTTCGTGCTCGGCGTGCTTGGCCTGAGGCAAGTGTCGCTGCGGCCGATCGCGGTGCGCGGCCCCGATCGCGATTCTCGATCTTCGCACCCGGCCTGACGGGGCTTCCCCAGGGAACCGCGAGCGTCTATGTCAGGGCCTTCCTTCGGAGGGCTTTCGATGACGATCAGGCTTGTTCTCGCCGGCTGCGGCAATATGGGTTACGCCATGCTCTCGGGCTGGCTGAAATCCGGCAAGCTCGCGCCATCGGCGGTTTTCGTGGTCGAGCCCAATGCCGATCTGCGCCAGCGCGCCGCCGCACTCGGCTGTGCGACGGCTGCTGATGCCGGCGACATTCCGGCAGACGCCGTGCCTGACCTCGTCGTCATCGCGGTGAAGCCCCAGGTGATCCGCGAGGTGACGGCCGCCTACAAGCGTTTCGGCGACGGCCGCACCACCTTTGTCAGCATCGCCGCCGGCACGCCCGTGGCGACCTTCGAGCATATCCTTGGCAACAGCGCGCCGATCGTGCGCTGCATGCCCAACACGCCAGCCTCCATCGGCAAGGGCATGATGGTGGTGTTTTCCAACCCGCTCGTGTCCGATGATACCAAGCGTTTCGTCGCCGACCTGCTGTCGGCCAGCGGTGAAGTGGCCACGATCGACGACGAAGGCCTGATGGATGCCGTGACCGCCGTGTCGGGATCGGGGCCGGCCTATATCTTCCACTTCATCGAAGCGCTGACCGTGGCCGCGGAGAGAGCGGGCCTGCCGGCGGCAACCGCCAGGCTGCTCGCCATGCAGACCGTCTACGGCGCTGCCTCGCTCGCCGCCGAAAGCCACGAAGACCCGGGCGTGCTGCGCCAGCAGGTGACCAGCCCGAACGGCACGACGGCGGCGGCGCTTGGCGTGCTGATGGGCGAGGACCGGCTGACCAATCTAGTGACGCAGGCAGTGGAAGCCGCGCGGCTGCGGTCGATCGAACTGGGGAAGTAAGACCTCAGTTCGCCCCGTACAGCATCTCRTCYTGCAGCYKGCGCAAGGCGWACAGCCTSGTCGTCTGGTCGGGCGCGGCATTGTCGGYGGTCAGCAAYTCGCCYTTCCTGACCGGCCTCAGCACCTTGCCGCCYTCGAGCAGGCCGACCGGCACGGCGTGSTKRGYGCGGGCKTCGYCGACGGTCATGGTCCAKGAGCGGTAGCAGGTCTCGCCGATSGCATCGAAGGTCTCGCCAGCAGCCAAGTCCCGCTTGGCGAC
>NZ_JBFUGJ010000147.1:0-14240 GCF_056402975.1 Mesorhizobium sp. P3_A9
CAATCCCGGGCATTTCCGGAATCGCCGGCGATCAATTCCGCAGGGTTAAGGAAAGGTTGACGCGGCGAATGCCCGGTCATCAAGCGCCGACCAGGGCTCGTCGAGATTTAGGTCAGGCTGAGTCGAGAATGGTGGACTCCGAGAACCGGAACGAAGTGTACTTTCGGGTACACCGGAAGCGCAGGAGGCCGCCTTTCGCAGCCGGGCATCAACTGGGTATGCCGTGCCCTGCTAAAGCGGCACCACCTTGCCGTCGCCGCGAACCCGTCCGGCAGCAGTCGGCCGCGATGGCGCGGGGTTGGAAAGGACGGGCGGCATTCGCAAGCAAGCACGCGAACAAGTAAAGTTGAAGTTGAACCGATTTTCCACCGCGCGAAAAACGGGCATAGCCTGCGATGGAAGGCGGGTGTGCGACAATCCCGTTAGCTGCCATGAGGTTGTGATGTTAGCTGCCCACTCAGACAGTTTCGTCGCGTATCCGTCACGCTGGCGGTGCGCACTTCTTGCATTTGGTTCATTAGCTTTTGTTATCGTAGGGCTGTGGATGTTAGGCGCCTTTGGTGCTGTGCCTACCCCTACTATCCAATACTCTCATCGGAAAATACTTATTGCCGGCTGGATTGCTGTGATAGTGGGTCCGTTTGCCGCGATAAAATGGACTTCAAAATTGTTCGTGACGGCGGAGCAATTGCGTATCGACGCGGCGGGTATTCGCTATTCGCCTTGGTCCGATAAAACTATACCCTGGTCGGAGATAGCAGACGTAACGACCTGGTCACGAAACGCGCTGAAGCGAATCGTTTTACATCTACGCCATCCCAACAACTTCCCCGGCAAAGGATTAGCTGCTCGTTTGGTTAGTAAGCTTACCGGAGGTAATGTATCCATAACCATTTTACTGACCGGCACAGACCGTAGCTACGATGAGGCTATGTCAGCGATCGAGCGTTACAGGCAGCCGAGCCAACCCCCCGTTGCCCGCTTGGCCGCCTAATCAGTCGAGAAGCGGGCGGGCTAAAACCCACCAATCTCTGCCCTTCACGTTTATGGGTTACGGCCTGAATGAGGGATGCTGATTGACACTCGGAGAGATCAGACCCCGAACGCCAACCTATATTCGCGGAAATCTCGCTGGAGGTTGTCCAGGTTGGACCCACTCCGGCAGCGAACATCGACATGCCCTAAAGCGGCACGACCTTGCCGTCGGCCAGCGTAACGCGCCGATCCATGCGCGATGCCAGGTCGTGATTGTGGGTCGCGATCAGTGCCGCGAGGCCCGATTGCTTGACCAGTGCGCCCAGCGCGTCGAACACATAGGAGGCGGTGACCGGGTCGAGGTTGCCGGTCGGCTCGTCGGCYAGCAGCACCAGCGGCGCGTTGGCGACGGCGCGCGCTATGGCGACGCGCTGCTGCTCGCCGCCTGACAATTCGGCCGGCCGGTGCGAGGCACGCTTGCCGATCTGCATATAGTCGAGCAGCTGTGCGGCGCGCTCCGCCGCTTCCTTGCGCGACAGCCCCTTGATCAGCTGCGGCATCATGATGTTTTCCAGAGCGGAAAACTCCGGCAGCAGATGATGGAACTGGTAGACGAAGCCGACATCGTTGCGGCGAATCGACGTGCGTTCGTCGTCGGACAGCCGCCCGCAGGCCCGGCCGGACAGGATCACGTCGCCGGCGTCGGGGCGTTCCAGCAGGCCRGCYGTGTGCAGCAGCGTCGACTTGCCRGTRCCCGACGGCGCCACCAGCGCCACCATCTCGCCGCGCTTCAGCGAGAARTCGGCGCCGTTCAGGATGGTGAGCTTGCGCGGCCCTTGCACATAGTGCCGCTCGACACTCTTCAGCTCGATAATGACCTCGGCCACTACTCGTACCTCAAGGCTTCGACGGGATCGAGGCGGGCCGCCCGCCATGCTGGAAACACCGTCGCCAGGAAAGACAGTCCAAGTGCCATGATGACGACATAGGTCGTCTCACGCGGATCCATCTTTGCCGGCAGCTGGCTGAGGAAATAGAGTTCCGGATTGAACAGCACCTTGCCGGTCATCCAGGAGAAGAATTGCCGGATCGATTCGATGTTGGTGCAGATGACGACGCCAAGCAACACGCCGGCGAGCGTTCCGGTGACGCCGATCGCCGCCCCCGTCATCAGGAAGATGCGCAAGATGGCACCGCGCGTCGCGCCCATGGTGCGCAGGATGGCGATGTCGTGCCCCTTGTCCTTCACCAGCATGATCAGTCCGGAAATGATGTTGAGCGCCGCCACCAGCACGATCAGCGTCAGGATCATGAACATGACGTTGCGTTCGACCTGCAGGGCCGAAAAGAAGGTCTCGTTGCGCTGGCGCCAGTCGACCATGTCGATAGGCCGCTGCGCCGCCTCTTCCACTTTCGGTTTCAGCGCGTCGACATCGTCGGGATTGTCGACATAGATCTCGATCGTCTGCGCGCGGCCATCCATGTTGAAATAGAGCTGCGCTTCGGAGAACGGCATGTAGACGATGGACGTGTCATATTCCGACATGCCGACTTCGAAGATCGCCGCGATCTTGTAGCCTTTCATGCGCRGTGTTGTGCCGATCGGCGTCACGTCGCCATCGGGTGAGATGAGCGTAATGGTATCGCCGAGCGTGAGGCCGAGATTCTCGGCCATGCGTTTGCCGATGGCGACGCCCTCGCCGCTATCGAAATCGGCGAGCGAGCCTTGTTTGATGTTGCTGGCGACGATGGCGATCTTGCCGAGATCTTCACCGCGTATGCCGCGCACCAGCGCACCGGTGCCGCCGCCGACATTGCCTTGCGCCAGCACCTGGCCGTCGATAAGCGGGATGGCGTATTTGACGCCGGGCACGCCGTTGATGCGGCCGGCGACCTGGGCGTAGTCCTCMAGCGGCGAATCGAGCGGCTGCACGATCAGATGSCCGTTGACGCCAAGGATGCGCGTCAAAAGCTCGGCGCGAAACCCGTTCATCACGGCCATGACGACGATCAGCGTCGCCACCCCCAGCATGATGCCAAGGAAGGAGATCGAGGCGATCACCGAGATCACCGTCTCCTTGCGCCGCGAGCGCAAATAGCGCCACGCCACCATGCGTTCGAAGATGGAGAACGGGCCGGCGCCCGCCGATCTTGCCGCCGCCGCCTCGCTCATGCGGCCGCACCGAAGCGTTTTTTCGCGTCAGCCAGCGGCAGTGTTTCGCGCTCGCCGGTCTTGCGATTCTTGATCTCGATCTCGCCGGCGGCCACGCCGCGCGGACCGACGATCACTTGCCAGGGCAGGCCGATCAGGTCGGCGGTGGCGAATTTGCCGCCCGGCCGCTGGTCGGTGTCGTCGTAAAGCACATCCTTGCCGCTGGCTGCGAAGGCGGCATAAAGCTCGTCGCAGACGCGGTCGCAGTCGGCGTCGCCCACCTTCATGTTGATCAAGCCGATGTCGAACGGCGCCACGGCGTCGGGCCAGATGATGCCGTTGTCGTCRTGGCTGGCTTCGATGATCGCCGCGACAAGCCGTGACGGGCCGATACCGTAGGAGCCGCCGGAGACGAAATGATCCTTGCCGTCGGGCCCGGTCACCTTGGCGCCCATGGGCTTCGAATATTTGTCGCCGAAATGGAAGATGTGGCCGACYTCGATGCCGCGCGCMGAGACCYKGTCCSCYTCGCCGASCTTKTCCCACGCCGCYTCRTCATGCATCTCRTCGGTGGCGGCGTAAGGCGTCGTCCACGTCTTGACGATGTCCGATATTTCGGCGTCATTGGCGAAGTCGGTGTTTTCGCCGGGCACCTGGAGCGACAGATAATCGCGATCGCAATAGACCTGGCTCTCGCCGGTGTCGGCCAGGATGATGAATTCGTGGCTGAGATCGCCGCCGATCGGTCCGGTATCGGCCCGCATCGGGATCGCCTGCAAGCCCATGCGCGTGAAGGTCCTGAGATAGGACACGAACATCCTGTTATAGGCAGCCCTTGCGCCTTCGAAATCGAGGTCGAAGGAATAGGCGTCCTTCATCAGGAATTCGCGYGAGCGCATGACGCCRAAGCGCGGCCGCACCTCGTCRCGGAAYTTCCAYTGGATGTGGTAGAGRTTGAGCGGCAGRTCCTTGTAGGACYTGACRTAGGCACGCACGATTTCGGTGACCACTTCCTCATTGGTCGGACCGTAGAGCATGTCGCGGTCCTGTCGATCCTTGATGCGCAGCATCTCCTTGCCGTAGTCGTCATAGCGGCCGCTTTCGCGCCACAGATCGGCCGACTGGATGGTCGGCATCAGGATTTCCTGCGCACCGGCGCGATTCTGCTCCTCGCGAATGATCTGGCAGACCTTGTCCAGCACCCGCTTGCCGAGTGGCAGCCAGGAAAAGCTGCCCTGCCCCTGCTGGCGGATCATGCCGGCACGCAGCATCAGCCGGTGCGAGACGATCTCGGCCTCGCGCGGATTTTCTTTGAGGATAGGCAGGAAATAGCGCGACAAACGCATGGACTGGTCCGTGAATGAGAACGGCCACGCCAGAATCGGCGCGACACAGGCTTGCTTGACCCGGCTTCATAGCCATTTCAAGGCACAATGGAAACCCGGCGAAGGCGGCACATTGACGCCCTCATGCCCGGAATCCCTCAGTTTCCGGCCCACATAGCGCCGGCTTGCTTGAGCCGAAAAGTCGTGGGACGCTGTCCACCGGGGTGGATTGGGGCATTGCGTTTTTTCCTGGCAGTCATCCTTGCGATCTTTTTCGTCTCGGCGGCGCACGCCGAGCGGCGGGTCGCGCTCATCATAGCGGCCGACGAGTACCGCAACGTGCGTCCCCTGAAGAATGCGGTGAACGACAGCCGCACGATCGAATCGGCGCTGCAAAAACTCGGCTTCGACGTCACCACAGAAGCCAACCGCGACTTGAAGCGTATGCGCCGCGCGATGGAGGACTTTCGCGACGATGCTGCCGGCGCGGATGTCGCGCTGATCTATTTCTCTGGCCATGGCGTCGAGATCGCCGGCGACAACCGTCTCCTGCCGGTCGATGCTGATCCGTCTTCGCTGGACCGGTTGAAGGCCACAACCCTTCCGCTTGAGGAGGTGCGTGAGACCGTGACTGCGGTCGGCAAGATCGGCCTCGTGGTGCTCGATGCTTGCCGCAACGATCCTTTCGGCCAATCGGGAGAACGCAACTCCGACGCAGGACGCGGCGTGGTGTCCATCGCGCCAGAGGTTAAAGCCGAGGCCAAGCCCGGGCTTGGACGCATGGGCCGGGCGGAAAACGTGCTGTTCGCCTTCTCCGCGGCACCCGGACAGACGGCGTCTGACGGCGCATCCGGCAATTCCGAGTTTTCCGCCGCATTGGCCAGGTTCCTGCCCACCGACGGGCTGGAAATACGCTCTGTGCTGACGCTGGTTCAGCAACAGGTTTACGATCTGTCGCGCGGCAAGCAGCTTCCCTATGTCGAGAGCGGCTTGCCGCGGCTTTTCTTCGCCGCGCAGGCCAGCAAGGATGCCCTGCCCGAGCGCGATCGTCTGCTGCTCGCCATGGCCGATGTCACGCCCGACTTGCGCGTCGAGGTCGAGGCGGTGGCGGCCCACGCCGACATGCCGCTGGCGCCGCTATACGCCGCACTTATCACCTCCGATGGCAAGGCGATGGCGCCAGGGCAGCGCCAGCAGAAACTCCAGGAAGCGGCCGACGCTTTCATCAAGGTGCGAGCCGATTTACGCAACTTCGCCTCCTCCGATCCGCAGGTGACGGCGCTGCGCCAACAGGCCGAAGCGCAATTGGCACTCGGCTCGTTCGACGAGGCACGTGCGCTGCTTGGCAAAGCGGCGGATATCGACGGCAAGTCGCGCGACGATCTGAAAAACCGCTTCATCGAGCGTACGCTGTCCGAGGCAACGACGCACTATTTAGCCGGCGGCGCTTCGCAGGCGCAGTTGCGTTACGACCTCGCCATTGAAGACTATCGCAAGGCCGTGGCGCTCTACGCTGATGTCGAAGGTTTCCAGATACCGGACGACGCGCGCTATCAGCAGACACTGTCCTGGGAACTGATCGGCACGCTGGAAACGACCGTCGGTCATCTGCAGGAAGCCGGCAAAGCCTATTATTCGATGGTCCGGTCCGCTGAGAAACGCGCGGCCGCCGAGCCCGACAAGATCGACCACCAGCGCGACCTTGCCGTGGCGCAGAACAAGGTCGCCGACGTCAAGAAGGCGATGGGCGACACCGCCGGCGCGATCGCGCTTTACCAGCAGGCTCTCGCCACGATGAAGGCGATTCTCGATAAAGAGCCTACGCTTGGCTATCTGCGCGACTACGCCGTCTGCTTCAACCGCATCGGCGACGCCATGCGGGTTTCGGGCGACGGACCCGGCGCGCTGGCGAACTACCGTTCGGCGCTCAAGGTGGCCGAATTCCTGGTCGAGAAGGCGCCTGATAATGACGGCTTTCGGCGCGACCTCTCCGTCAGCCATTCCAAGGTCGGGCTGGCGCTCAGGCTTACCAACGACCTCGAAGGCTCGATCGCCGAATATGAAGTGTCCTTGCAGATCACCGAGGCGCTGGCGAAGAAGATGCCTGATGACGCCGAACTGCAGCGCGACATCACCGTCAGCCTCACCGCTATCGGCGACCTGCAGCGGCTGACCGGGCACAACGACAGGGCTTTCGAACCCTACCAGCGCAGCGTCGATATCGCGCGGAAGCTGGTGGCTCGCGACCCCGGCAACACGCTATGGCGGCGTGACCTCGAGCTCGCGCTGGGCAAGATCGCCGACGCCCGCGCCGAGGCCGGCGACCTTGATGGATCGCTCGCCGACCGCCGTTCCGCGCAGGCCATTGCGGAATATTTGGCCGAACTCGACCCCGACAATGCCGAATGGCAGCGTGACCTCGCGGTTGGCCACAACCGGATCGGCGACGTGCTGATGGGCAAGGGCGACAAGACCGGCGCGGCTGCGGAATACCAGGCTGGCTTCGTCATCGCCGAGGCGCAGCTGCAAGCCGATCCGGGCAACGCACAGCGCACGGTCGATGCCGCCTTCAGCCGCTACAAGCTGGCAATCGCCGGCGTTGAACCCTCGGCAAATCTCAAGGCCGCGCTGGCCATGCTGACCGGACTGAAATCTGAAGGACGCCTGCCGGGTGCCAATGAAGGCTGGATCGGCATGGTCGAGAAAGCGATGGCTGAGGCCGGCGTCGCAAAATAGGGTCAGCCGACTGTACGGGAGAGCCCAACCTCTTGGGATTTGGCCGCCAATTCTTAGCGCGCGTCAACTGAGGACATGCCGCAAAGGCTCCGTGGTCGTTTCGAAAGCAAAGCATGCCATACTATTGTGCAGTGCAGCACGAGAATGCCTGTTTCGAGGCAAAATTCTTCGTGACATTTTCATTCGGCTTGGGCTAATGTCCCGCGATAACCGAGAGGGCGGAGAAAAATCTGCTCTCCTACGCGGTCAAAGTCTTGGGAGGATGCGATCTAGGCGCGGTTATTCGCTGCCGCCGGAAAACGGAAACAGATCGGACGCGTTTAATTGCAAGGCCTTGTGCCTTGCATTTTTTTTGTGCAATCATCTGGTTAGCGCGGCGAATTGCCAGGTTACATGACCTTGCGTCAGTTAGCGCCCGGCACAAAAATGGCGGCATCTCGATCCCCCTCCGCAGCGCTTCGATCTCGTCGGAGCCCCTCTCGCGGAAATCTATTTTGCCGGGGTCTGGCCGAAATCCGGCACGATGTGCGGGATGTCGTTGAGGCTGTATCCGAGCCCGTGCGTCAGGCCATAGAAAATGCCCATCAGGATCGCCGTAGCGATGGTGGTGCGGATCACCGCGCGCAACATGTGCGGCCCACGCGGYGCGCTKGGAACCGTGCCCAGCGTCACGTCGTGATCGTCATCCTGCGTGCGSACGCTGAACGGCAGCACGRCAAACAGCACCACCCACCAGGTCGCGAAAAACAGGGCGGTGAACGAAACCCAGCTCATGATTGCTCCAGTTCGAYCAGCGTGCCGAARAARTCCTTSGGATGCAGGAACAGCACCGGCTTGCCRTGYGCGCCRATCCTGGGRTTGCCGTCRCCCAGSACGCGGGCGCCGSCGGCCTTGAGCYKRTCSCGCGCKGCCARGATGTCGTCRACYTCGTAGCASASATGATGCATGCCGCCSGASGGGTTCTTCGCCAGGAACGCGGCGATCGGCGAGCCCTCACCCAACGGCTCCAGCAATTCGATCTTGGTGTTGCCTACATTGACGAACACCACCGTGACACCATGCTCCGGCAACGCCTGCGGCTCCGTCACTTCGGCGCCCAGAGTGTTGCGGTAAGCGGCAATAGCAGCAGCCAGATCCGGCACGGCAAGCGCGACATGGTTCAGCCGTCCGAGCATGTGCGAGCTGTCTCTCTTCTGTCCAATGGCTCGCSTCATACGTCAAATCGGCTGAGATCAACAGCCATTCACCAGGCGCGCACTGTCGCACTTCGGCCTCAGCTTCCAAATCGCGATCCAGGCTATTCCAATCGGAAACCGCAAAGTACAAGCAGTAATGTCCGATATCCGCCCTGCCCGCGCCCGCGTTTTCACCTTCGATCTCGGGTCATTCAAGATTGCCGCCTTGCTCGACGCCGTCGATGTTCGCGACAACCTTGCATCGTCCTTCGCAGCCGGACAGTCGCCAGATTCGGTGCTCGAACTCGCGGTCTCGAACTTCATCGACCCGGATCGGTACGAACATTGTTTCATCCCGACACTGATCGACACCGGTTCCGAAAAGATCCTGTTCGACACCGGATGCGGAGATGAAGGCAGTTCACTTCTTGACTGTTTGCAAGACCTTGGGCTCGGGCCTGATGACATTGGCGTGGTGGTCATCACGCACGGCCATCCGGATCACATCGGCGGGCTTGTCAGAAATGGCGAACCGGTTTTCAGCCGGGCACGCTATGTATTCGGCGCGGCGGAATTCGCCTTCTGGACCGAGGGAACAGCGGTTCGCGAGGCCAGATTGGCCAACCGTGACCTGTTCAGGCAGATTTGCACCGGGCTGGCCGACCGGGCAACATTCATAGCGCCTGGAGATGAGGTGCTGCCGGGCATTACCGCCATCGATGCGTCAGGCCATTCCCCCGGCCTGCTGGCATTTCTCGTCGAAAGCGGCGGCCAGCAATTGCTGATCTGGTCGGACGCCTTCCTGCACTATGTCGTGTCCATCCAGCATCCCGAATGGCATGCGGACTTCGATGACGACAAAGAACAGGCCGTCGAGACCCGCAAGCGCCTGCTGAAGATGGCCGCGGAACAGCGCCTGCTGGTCGCCGGCCACCACATGCCATTTCCAGGCCTGGGCTACATCGAATCGGCGAACGGTTCTTTTCGCTGGCTTCCGGTCAGCTATCAGCTGAACGTGTAGCGAACCGCTGTCGTCCTCACCTGGTGACGAAAACCGTCACCAGTGGCTTCTTGCCCCAGGCTTCGTTGGCGGCGCCGCGCACCGCGCGACGCACCGCTTCCTGAACCAGGTCGAGGTCCTTTCGCCGCTGGCGGGGAATCGAATCGACCGCGCCGACGGCCGCATCGATCATCAAATCCTCAAGCGTCTCGCCGCTGGCATCGGCCTCGGCGACGCCGATGGCGACCAGATCGGGGTCGCCAGCCAGTTCATACTTGTCGTCGAGCACGACATTGACCGCGACATGGCCGGCAAAGGACAAYTTGCGCCGATCGCGAATGCCCATCGCCTGGTCGGWACCGATCAGCCTGCCGTCCTTGTAGATGCGGCCGAACGGCACCTGGTCGATGATGGTGGCGGGACCGGGAGCAAGCCTCAGCATGTCGCCGTCGCGCACCTGCGCCACCTGGCCGATGCCGGAGGTCGACATCAGCGAGCCCTGCGCCACCAGATGCGCCGCCTCGCCATGCACGGGAACGCCGATCTGCGGGCGCACCCACTCATACATCTTGCGCAACTCGCTGCGGCGGGGATGGCCGGAGACATGCACCAGCGCATCGCCGTCCTCGATGATCTTGAYGCCGAGATCGATGAGRCGGTTCTTGATCTCGAGGATCGCCTTCTCATTGCCGGGAATGGTGCGCGAGGAAAACACCACCGTGTCACCCGCCGTCAGCGATACCGATTTCATCTCGTCACGCGATAGTTTCGCCAGTGCGGCCAGCGGCTCGCCCTGGCTGCCCGTGCAGATGATGACCAAGTTTTCGCGCGGGATGAAGCCGAAATCCTCCTCGGCGATGAACTCCGGCAGGCCGTCCATGTAGCCGAGCTCATCGGCCACATCGATGACCCGCTTCAGCGAGCGGCCAAGCACCAGGCACTGGCGGCCGGCATCGCGTGCCGCCCTGGCGATGGAGACGATACGCCCGACATTGGAGGAGAAGGTGGTGACGGCAACACGGCCGACAGCACTCTGAATGACGCCCTTCAGCCCCTCGCCAACCGCCACTTCCGAMGGCGATTCGCCTTCSCKSAGCGCATTGGTCGAATCGCAGATCAGCGCCAGAACGCCCTTGTCGCCATAGGCGCGGAACCGCGCCTCGTCGGTCTTGGGTCCGATCGTCGGTTCCGGATCGATCTTCCAGTCGCCGGTATGGATGACGGTGCCGGCCGGCGTGGTGATGGCCAGCGACATCGGCTCGGGGATCGAGTGCGCCACCGGAATGGCTTCGATCTCGAAGGGACCGACGGTGAATTTTTCGCCGGCCCGGTAGATCGTCACCGGGATCTTCGGTGCCCCCTGCTCGCCCTGCCGCTTGGCGTCCAGCAAGCCGGCGCTGAACGGCGTCATCCAGACCGGTGCTTTCAGCTTCGGCCAGGTGTCGAGCAACGCGCCATAATGGTCTTCATGCGCGTGGGTGATGATGATGCCGCGCAGATTGGCGAGGTTTTCCTCGATGAAGCGCGTATCGGGCAGCACCAGATCGACGCCGGGCAGGCTGGCATCTGGAAAGGTGACGCCGACATCGATGACGATCCATTCGCGTGCGCTCGGCGGGCCGTAGCCGTAGAGGGCGAAGTTCATGCCGATCTCGCCCACGCCGCCAAGCGGCACGAAGACGAGTTCAGCGTTTTCGGCTTTCGCCATGATTTTTCCCTTCCTGGCCCTCAGGCCAAGCCGTTGAAGCAACTCCAGGAAAAGCGTGTACCGGCTTTCCCACAGGAATTGCGCAGAAACAAACAGTTATAGCCGTCATTGTTCATATCGAACAATGAACCGCCCTAAACCCGAGCCGACGCCACCGCGCCGAAATGCACGTCGCCGGCTGCGATCGTCACAACAGACCCCTCATCGTCGCGGATCACGAAACGACAGTCTTCGTCAATGGTCTCGAACACCCCACGCACCACATTACCGTCAATTCTGACAGCAACCTCGCCGCCAAGCCCCGCCGCGCGCGCCAGCCAGCGCCGCCTGACGGCGGCCAAACCGCGCCCTTCGTCCCACAGGCGGGCATTCTCGCTCCAGGCATCCGAGAGCGCAAGGAACAGCGTTTCCGCGTCGCATGTCGCTCCCAGAGCTTGCAGCGATGTCGCGGGATACGGCAAATCCGGTGGATGCGCCACCACATTGACGCCGATGCCGACGGCGACCGCGAAGCGGCCACCATCCAGTATCGCCGACTCCAGCAGGATGCCGGCGAGCTTCGCACCGGACGCAAGCACGTCGTTCGGCCATTTCAGCTCGAAGCGGTTATGCCCCTGGCTGGCGCCATCGAGGCCGATTGATATCCGGCCCTTCGGCACCACGGCGTCGAGCGCGTCGGCAAGCGACAGGCCGGCAACGAAACCGAGCGTCGCGGCAAGGCGAAGCTCGCCGCCGGTGATGACGAGCAAGGTCGCCGCCAGATTGCCTTCCGGCGATACCCAGGCACRGCCACGCCGGCCACGCCCGCTTTCCTGCTTCTTGGAAACGACCCACAGCCTGCCCGGGTCGCCTGCCCTTGCGTGGTCCAGCGCCACCGTGTTGGTGGAGCCGACGCTGTCATGGGCCTCGAGCCGGAACCCTTCCGACGCCGAGGTTGGGGCCAGCCGAAATGCCATCCCGTCTAGAAAAATGTCTTGGCGGCGGCTTCGGCATAGGTGCCGATCGGTCCGCCGATCAGCACATAGAACAGCACGAAGGCGCCRCWGACGCCGAGCACGACACGCAGTTCSSTSGCCATCGGCACGAAGCCGCCGACCGGYTCRTCGAACCACATGATCTTGATGATGCGCAGRTARTAATASGCGCCCACCACGGAGGCCAGCACGCCGATGATCGCCAGCGCATAGAGATGCGCGTTGATGGCGGCGAGGAAGACGTACCACTTCCCCCAGAAGCCGGCGAGCGGCGGAATGCCGGCCAGCGAGAACATCAGGATGGTCAGGATCGTCGCCATGATCGGATTGGTCGAGGACAGCCCGGCCAGATCGCTGATCTGCTCGACATTGCCTTCCTTGCGCCGCATGGCGAGGATGAACGCGAAGGTGCCGAGCGTCATCACCAGATAGATCAGCATGTAGATGGCGACACCACGCACGCCGGCCTGGCTGTTTGCGGCAAGTCCGACCAGCGCGTAGCCCATATGGCCGATCGAGGAATAGGCCATCAGGCGCTTGATGTTGGTCTGGCCGATCGCGGCGAAGGCGCCGAGCGCCATCGAGGCGATCGAGATGAAGACGATGATCTGCTGCCAGTCSGMRGCGATCGGCTTGAAAGCRCCCATKGTGACGCGCACSAKMAGCGCCATCGCCGCCATCTTGGGGGCTGCCGCCAGGAAGGCGGTTACCGGCGTCGGGGCGCCTTCATAAACGTCGGGCGTCCACATGTGGAATGGCACCGCCGAGATCTTGAAGGCAAGTCCGGCCAGCACGAAGACGAGGCCGAAAACCAGCCCGAGCTGACGCTCGCCGCTGCCGAGTGCCGAGGCGATCTCCTGGAAGCCGGTGTTGCCGGTGTAACCGTATACCAGGCTGATGCCATACAGCAGCATGCCCGACGACAGCGCGCCGAGGACGAAGTATTTCAGGCCTGCTTCGGTCGAACGCAGATTGTCGCGGTTGATCGCGCAAAGCACATAGATCGCCAGCGACTGCAGTTCGAGGCCGAGATAGAGCCCGATCATGCTGTTGGCCGAGATCATCAGCATCATGCCCAGCGTGCACAGCAGGATCAGCACCGGATATTCGAATTTGTCGAAACGCTCCGCCTTGGCAAAGCGCATCGACATGACCAGCGTCACCGCCGAGCCGACCAACGCCAGCACTTTCATGAAGTGGGAGAAGGAATCCTGGATGAAGGCGTTGCCATAGGCACTGCCCTGCCCGGTCTGGAAGATCAGCCAGAAGCCGGCGACCACCAGCACGGCCACCGCAAGGCCCGTAACGAAGTTGGCGGTGTTGGCGCGCGAATAGGCGCCGACCATCAGCAGCGCGAGCGCGCCGATGGCAAGGATCAGCTCGGGCGTCGAGAGCGACAGGCTGGAGAGAAGGTCCGGCGTCATGGTTCGCAAAACCTCTGGTCAGTTCGCCGCCGCGGTCTGCGCGGCGCCGATGGATGCGGTGACATTGGTGACGAGCGACTTGACCGATTGGGCCGTCGCGTCGAAGACGGGAGCGGGATAGACGCCGAAGAAGATGACCAGCACGACCAGCGGGTAGATGATCACCTTCTCGCGCGTCGACAGATCGAGCAGCCCCTTCAGGCTGTCCTTGGTCAGCGCGCCGAAGATAACCCGGCGGTAGAGCCAGAGCGCATAGGCCGCCGAGAGGATGACGCCGGTGGCGGCGAAGAACGCCACCCAGGTGTTGACCCGGAACACGCCGAGCATGGTCAGGAACTCGCCGATGAAGCCGGATGTGCCCGGCAGGCCGACATTGGCCATGGTGAAGATCAGGAACACGGTGGCGTATTTCGGCATGTTGTTGACCAGGCCGCCATAGGCATCGATTTCACGCGTGTGCATGCGGTCGTAGATGACGCCGACGCACAGGAACAGCGCGCCSGAGACAAGGCCGTGSSTSAGCATCTGGAAGATCGCGCCCTGCACGCCTTCCTGGTTCATGGCGAAGATACCCATGGTGACGAAACCCATATGGGCGACCGACGAATAGGCGATCAGCTTCTTCATGTCCTCCTGCATCAGCGCCACCAGCGAGGTGTAGATGATGGCGACGACGGARAGSGTGAASACCAGCGGCGCGAACATYTCSGAKGCSAGCGGRAACATCGGCARSGAGAASCGCAGGAAGCCGTAYCCGCCCATYTTCAAGAG
>NZ_JBFUGJ010000148.1:0-14062 GCF_056402975.1 Mesorhizobium sp. P3_A9
GGCGGAGCCTTCCGCCGCGCGCGCGATCATCGCCAGCGCGTCGTCGTCGACCGAAATGCCTTCCTGGCCGGCGATCGAGGAAAGATGCGCGACCAGCGCGCCGGCATCGATGCGCCTCAGGTCRAARCGCTGGCAGCGCGACAGGACGGTGATCGGMACCTTGCGGATTTCGGTGGTGGCGAAGATGAATTTSACGTGCGGMGGCGGCTCYTCCAGCGTTTTCARCAGGCCGTTGAAGGCCTGKGTCGACAGCATGTGCACTTCGTCGATGATGTAAACCTTGTAGCGGGCCGAGACCGGCGCGTAGCGCACGCGCTCGATGATGTCCCTGATGTCGTCGATGCCGGTATGCGAGGCAGCGTCCATCTCGATGACGTCGACATGGCGGCCTTCCATGATCGCCTGGCAATGCTCGCCGAGCACGGCGAGGTCGACCGAGGGCTGGTCGACGGTCGCGTTCCTGTAGTTCAGCGCCCGCGCCAGGATGCGCGCGGTGGTGGTCTTGCCGACGCCGCGAACGCCGGTCAGCATCCAGGCCTGGGCGATGCGGCCGGTGGCAAAGGCATTGGTGAGGGTGCGCACCATCGGCTCCTGGCCGACCAGCTCGGAAAAATTCGACGGACGGTATTTGCGCGCCAGCACGCGGTAGGCAGCGGCCTTTCCATTTTCCGGGCTTTTTGGCTCCAGGCTTTTTGGCCCCGAATTTCCGGCTTCGCTCATTCGCCCGTTAAGCTCCAAAAGGCCGCGCCCAAAGGCGCCGATTCCTGCGCATAGTCTCGCCCGCGCTGCAATGCGTCGTCAATGTCGCGAGGAGGGCCGATGAGGTGGGAGGCTGGAACAATGACCCGTTCCGGGCTCGTTAGGGCTGCTTCCTTCCGGACCTGACCCGGTTGGCGAGTGGATCGTCCACCACCAACCTCCCGCTGTCCATATCGGCAATTGCGCGATGAAATGCAAGTGCGCAGGCGATTTGGCGCACCAAACCATGAGAGCAACAATGATTCGCTTGCAGCCCCCGTGCCAGCGCTCTAGCGTTCATGCGTTTTAAGAAACCAAGAAAAGCAAGGGAAACGCCGATGCTGCCGGGCCTGAAGGCCGGATTTACGCTGGATGCCCGGCTGGAGGCGGACAGCGAGCAGTTGATGTGGCTTGGGCTCTGCGAATTGCGGGTGATGAACGATCGCCGCTGGCCGTGGCTGCTCCTGGTGCCGCAGCGGCCGGGCGCGGAAGAAATCCACGACATGACGCYGCTCGACCAGGCGATGCTGACCTTCGAGACCAATATGGTGGCGCAGGCGCTGAAGAAAGTGAGCGGTTGCACCAAGATCAACACCGGCGCGCTCGGCAATATCGTGCGCCAATTGCATATCCACATCATCGCCCGGTCCGAAGGCGATCCCGGCTGGCCCGGCCCGGTATGGGGGCATGGCCTGCGCGAACCCTATCAGGGTTCCGACCTGCGCCGGTTTGCCGAAACGATAAGGGCGGCGCTATAAGCCTTCCCCAGTATCCATCTTAAAAACATGTTCATCCCCAGACATGTCCATCCCAGAGCATCAGAGTCCGCATGAGCTTCAGCCTTTTTGACGCGCCCCTGCGCGAGCCGAGCCAGTCCGTCGGCTTTGCCGGCAACACGATCGACCGGCAATCCGAGAACCGCGCCGACGATTCGGTCGAGAAGGCGCTGGCCGATCCGACGACGCGGCTGCTGTTGATGAATGGCGGCCGGCTCCACCTGAAGCTCGACGGGGGTGGCGGCCTCGATCCCTGGTTCGGCACCGCCGAGAGCGAGCCCTTCAAGCCTTCCTTCGCCGGGGGTGTCCTGCTCGGCTTTTCCGAACAGGGGCCGGTGCTGGCGATGCCAGTCGGAATCGAGGCCGAACAGCTGCCGGAGACCGTCAAGGCGATCGACTACCGATCGGTCTATATGCAAGGGCTGGTCGACGAGRCGGCKGCYGGCGCGATGGCGCAAGGGGCCGCCTTGCTCGCCTGGCATGCCAGCCACCGTTTCTGCAGCAAATGCGGCACCGARTCGSASATGCGGGCCGGCGGCTACAAGCGGCACTGCCCGAATTGCGGCACCGAGCATTTCCCGCGCACCGACCCGGTGGCGATCATGCTGACGGCGACGCGGGAGAAATGCCTGCTCGGCCGCGGCCGACACTTCGCGCCGGGCATGTATTCCGCACTTGCCGGCTTCATCGAGCCGGGCGAGACGATCGAGGCGGCGGTGCGCCGCGAAACGCTGGAGGAGGCCGGCATCCGGCTGGGCCGCGTCGTCTACCACGCCAGCCAGCCCTGGCCGTTTCCCTATTCGCTGATGATCGGCTGCTTCGGCGAGCCGCTCAATGAAGACATCCAGGCCGACCTCAACGARCTSGARGAYTGCCGCTGGTTTKKCCGCGACGAGGTMCGSCTGATGCTGGCGCGGGAGCATCCCGACAATCTGGTCACACCGCCCAAAGGGGCAATCGCGCATCACCTCATCCGCGCCTGGGTCGACAGCGAATAACCAATACCGAAAGACATTGCAGGAGAGACAAATGATCCGTCACACCGTCGTCTTCACGCTGAAACATGCACCGCACTCACTGGACGAAAAGCGGTTCTTGGTCGATGCCAAGAAAATCCTCTCGGCGATACGCGGCGTCACGCATTTCGAACAGCTGCGGCAGATCAGCCCCAAGAACGACTATCAGTTCGGCTTCTCGATGGAGTTCGCCGACCAGGCGGCCTACACCAGGTACAACGACCACCCCGACCACGTCGCCTTCGTGCGCGACCGCTGGGTGCCGGAAGTCGAGAAATTTCTCGAGATCGATTACGTGCCGCTGGGCTCGGTGGTTTAGAGCATGATCCCGAAAAGTGGAAACCGGTTTTCGGAAGAGATCATGCTCARTAGGAGCTAATCCGCGACCTTCCACTGCTCACGCGACTCGCTGGCCGGATAGACGCCCAAAATCCGCACCTCGCGGGAGAAGAAGCGCAGTTCCTCCAGCGCCAGCTTGACCAGCGGATCATCGGGATGGCCTTCGATGTCGGCGTAAAACAGCGTCGCCGTGAAGGCGCCGAGCTGGTAGCTCTCCAGCTTGGTCATGTTGATGCCGTTGGTGGCGAAGCCGCCCATGGCCTTGTAGAGCGCGGCCGGCACGTTGCGGACGCGGAACATGAAGGTCGTCATCATCTTGATGTCGGCCGAGGGCCGTTCGGCCAATCGCTTGTCCTTGGTCAGGACGACGAAGCGGGTGACGTTGCTATCGGTGTCCTCGACATTCCTCTCGATGATGTCGAGCCCGTAGAGTTCGGCGGCGAGCGCCGGGGCGAGCGAGGCCATGGTGCGGTCCTTGAGCTCCGACACCAGCTTCGCAGAGCCCGCTGTGTCGCCGGCAATCACCGGCTTCCAGCCATTCTTGCGGATGTATTTGCGGCACTGCCCGAGCGCATGGATGTGGCTGTGGACGGTCTTGATCTCCTCGCGTTTGACGCCCGGCAGCACCATCAGCTGGAAGTGGATCGGCAGGAAATACTCGCCGACGATGTGGAGCTTCGATTCCGGCAACAGATGATGGATGTCGGCGACGCGCCCGGCGATCGTGTTCTCGATCGGGATCATGGCGAGGTCGGCCTTGTTGGTCTCGACCGCGTTGAAGGCATCCTCGAAGGTCGGGCACGGCAACGGYTCCATCGACGGGWASAYGTTGCGGSWGGCGGTGTCGGAATTGGCGCCCGGCTCGCCCTGGAAGGATATTCTGTTGGTCTTTTCAGGCATGGCCGGGTCTCGATTCAAGGGGGCGAAGGGATTGCTCAGTTTGAAAGGATGGTTCGGGCGCGCTCAAGGTCTTCCGGCGTGTCGACGCCAAGCGGCAGCGACTGGACGATCTCGGCGTCGATACGCATGCCGGCTTCCAGCGCCCGCAACTGCTCCAGCCGCTCGCGGCGCTCTAGCGGCGACGGCTTCAGCGCGACGAAACGCTCGAGTGCCGAGCGACGATAGGCGTAGAGGCCGACATGGTGATAGAGCGGCCCCTCGCCCCAAGGTGCCGTGGCGCGGGTGAAATAGAGGGCCCGCAGCCGCGTCGCCGACAGCGGCGAACCGACGATCTTGACGACATTGGAATTGGTCTTTTCCTCGTCGCGGACGATCTCGACGCCGAGCGTGGCGATATCCACCGCTGCGTCCTCGAACGGCCTGAGCGAGGCGGCGATGATGCCGGGATCGATGGTCGGAAGGTCACCCTGGACATTGACGATCGTTTCGACCTCGTGCCCGGGATCGAGCGCGAGCAGCGCCTCGTGGATGCGGTCGGAGCCGGACTCGTGGTCAACGCGCGTCATCACCGCCTCGAACCCATGCGCGCGCACCGCTTCGGCGACGCTTTGCGTGTCGGTTGCCACCACCACCCGGCCGAGGCCGGCTTCGGCCGCGCGGCGGGCGACATGGACGATCATCGGCGCGCCGGCAATGTCGGCCAGCGGCTTGCCCGGTAGTCGGGTCGAGGCCATGCGGGCCGGGATCAGGATCAAGGTGGACATCGGTATGGCGAGGCGTTCGAAAAGAGGACAGGGAAAAGTGGCAAAAGGTCTCACTGGCAGCGCCCTTATAGGTGTTGCAACGCCGCAGCAAAAGACCTAGTTTCCGCCCGATTTGACCGGCTCTGGAGGGCAGGTCTCGATACCGACGGACGGAGTGGACGGATCAGTCCGCCGGAAAAGGGAGCAAGGGGCGAATGGATTCCAACGAAGTCAACAAACTGCTCGCCGGATTGCTTGGAACCGTTTTCGTCGTTTTCTCGGTCGGCCTGGTGTCGGACGCGCTGTTTGCCTCGCCGGCCCCGGAAAAGCCCGGCTTCATCATCGAGGCCGCTGAGCCCGCCGAAGGCGGCCCTGCCACGCCGGCTGCTCCAGCCAAGCCGATCGCCGACCTKYTGGCSACYGCCAATGTCGAGCAAGGTGCCGCCGTCTTCAAGAAATGCCAGGCCTGCCATTCCGGCGAAAAGGGCGGCCCCAACAAGGTCGGTCCCGATCTGTGGGACCTCGTCGACCGCCCGGTCGCCGAACATGAAGGCTTCGCCTATTCGGCCGGCATGAAGGAATTTTCCAAGGGCGGTACTGAGAAGTGGACCTACGACAACATCAACCACTTCATCACCTCGCCGAAGAAGTTCGTGAAGGGCACGGCCATGGGCTTCGCCGGCCTGCCCAAGGACGAGGACCGCGCCAACGTCATCGCCTATCTGCGCACGCTGTCGGACAATCCCAAGCCGCTGCCGGCACCGGGTGCCGCCGCTGACGCCAGCGCGCCTGCCAAACCGGCCGATGCAGCCGCCCCGGCCAAGCCCGCTGACGGCGCCGCACCGGCCAAGCCTGCCGCACCGGCAGCACCAGCTCCCGCGGCTCCGGCCAAATAACCAGATATCATCGCGACGACCTTGAAAAAGCCGGGTTCTRCCCGGCTTTTTTGTTAGGAAWRATGCATATGCGGCGACAAAGCCGCGCATGGCGGTTTTCACGCGCGGCAAATCATCTAGATTGCCCTTCTGGATGATCTGGCACGCATGGCGAAGAGGATAGTGCATGACGGTTGGCCGAACGCTTCTCAAGTCGCTGCTGGCGGCGACCCTGCTGGTAGCGGGGTTGCAGACGACCCGGGCCGACGAGTGGCGCACCACCTCATCGCTGATCGGCGAGTCCAAATACGGCGACAATTTCCAGCACTACGACTACGTCAACCCGAATGCACCCAAGGGCGGCAACTACAACTCCGTCGTCCAGGGGACATTCGACAGCTTCAATCCCTACATCGTGCAAGGCGCGCCGGCCGCCGGCTTTCAGCCGTTCGGCGGCGGCCTGCTCTACGACACGCTTATGGACCAGGCGACCGACGAAGGCAGCGTCAGCCATCCGCTGATCGCCGACGCCTATAAATATCCGGCCGACTATTCCTCGGCGACCTACCGGCTGGACCCGCGYGCGAAATGGCATGACGGGCAGCCGATCACCGTCGACGACGTGATCTGGTCGTTCCAGATGCTGAAGGCGAACAGCCCGATGTACAGCCGCTATTTCGAGAACGTCACCGAGGCGGTGGCGATCTCCGACCGCGAGGTCGAATTCCATTTCAGCCAAAAGGGCAACCGCGAACTGCCCAAGATCCTTGGCGACCTGGTCGTTCTGCCCAAGCATTGGTGGGAAGGCACCGATGCTGCCGGCAAGAAACGCGACATCACCAAGGGGACGCTGGAGCCGCCGCTTGGCTCGGCAGCCTACAAGATTGCCAGCTTCAAGCCGGGCTCGGAGATCGTCTGGCAGCGCGTACCGGATTATTGGGGCGCCAAGTTGCCGGTGAAGATCGGGCGCGAGAATTTCGACACCCAGCGCTTCACCTACATTCTTGACGACAATGCTGCCTGGCAAGCCTTCAAGAAGGGGGGGCTCGACGATATCAAGCCGGAAAACAGCTCGAAGAAATGGGCGACGTTTTATGATTTCCCGGCGATCAAGGCCGGCGACGTGATCAAGCAGGAATTCAAGACCACCTCGCCGGAGCCGATGCAGGCCTTCATGCTCAACCAGAGGCGGCCGCTGTTCCAGGATCGCCTGGTACGCGAGGCACTGACCTATGCATACGATTTCGAGACGATGAACCGGACGCTGTTCTTCGGCTTCAACACCCGTACCAGCAGTTACTTCCAGGGCACGGAGCTGGCATCGAGCGGCCTGCCGCAAGGCAAGGAACTGGAAATCCTGGAGAAATACCGCGACAAGCTGCCGCCCGAGCTGTTCACGCAGGAGTTCAAGCTGCCGGTCTATGACACGCCGCAAGCCGAGCGCAAATATCTGAGGCAGGCGGTCGATCTGTTCGCCAAGGCCGGCTGGGTGATCAAGGGCGGCAAGATGGTCAACGCCAAGACCGGCGAGCCGTTCAAGTTCGAGATCATCGGCTCGAGTGAAACGGACCAGGTCCTTTCCGGCACCTACATCGCCAATCTACGCAAAATCGGCGTCGATGCGACGCTGCGCATCATCGACCAGAGCCAATACATCAACCGCGTCAACAATTTCGATTACGACGTCATCACCAGCCAGCTGCAGCAATCGGAATCGCCCGGTAATGAGCAACGCGATTTCTGGAGCTCGAAGGCCGCTGACACACCGGGAGCGCGCAACTATTCCGGCATCAAGGATCCGGTCGTCGATGCCCTTGTCGACCGCATCATCTTCGCCACCGACCGCGACGATCTCGTGGCCGTCACCCATGCGCTCGACCGGGTGCTGCTGTGGAACTACTATGTCGTGCCACAATATTACCGTGCGGTGGTGTGGCTCGCCTACTGGAACAAGTTCGGCATTCCGGACAAGCAGCCAAGCTACCGCGGCGCCGATATCGATTCCTGGTGGATCGACACCGAAAAGGAAAAGGCGCTCGCGGCCAAATACAGGGGCAGCGATTGATGGGGCAGCAGCCGATGCTTCCACGTCGCGACTTCCTGGCGCTCGGCGCCGCGGCAACCGCCGCCGCGCTGCTGCCGGGCAAGGCTTTTGCCGCCAGCCCGACCGGCGTGAAACTGCACGGGCTGTCGGCCTTCGGCGATCTCAAATACAAGCCGGACTTCACCCATTTCGACTATGTCAATGTCGATGCGCCGCAAGGCGGCACCTTCAACTTCCTGCCGCGCAACTGGGGCGCCAACCAGACGCCGCTGACCTTCAACACGCTGAACTCGTTCGTTCCCAAAGGCGATTCGCCGCAGCGCATGGAGATGTGCTTCGATTCGCTGATGGTGAGAGCGCTCGACGAGCCTGACGCCGTCTACGGGCTGATCGCTGACGGCGTGACGATTTCAGACGACCGTAACGGTTTCACCTTCTCGCTGCGTCCGCAGGCGCGTTTCCATGACGGCACGCCGCTGACGGCCGAAGACGCCGCCTTCACCTTCAAGCTGTTGAAGGACAAGGGGCATCCGGACTATTCGCTGCCGCTGACGCATCTGAACGACGCTATCGCCATCGATGTTCACACGTTGAAGCTTGCCTTCTCCGGCAAGCAGACAACCCGCACCATCCTCAACGTCGTTGCGTTCCCGATCCTGTCGAAGGCTTTCTATACGGCCAATCCGTTCGATTCCTCGCAGATGAACCCGCCGCTTGGGTCAAGCGCCTACAAGGTCGGSCRCTGGTCGGCAGGRGCSTGGATCGAATATGAGCGYGTSGCCGACTATTGGGGCAACGACCTGCCGATCAATCGCGGCCAGAACAATTTTCAGCGCATTCGTGTCGAGTTCTACCAGGACCGCAACGTTGCCTTCGAAGCGTTCAAGAAGGGAGAGATCCTCTACAAGGAGGAATTCGTGTCGCGTGTCTGGGCGACGGGCTACGACTTCCCCGCCTTCATTGCCGGCAAGGTGGTGAAGCRCGAATTYCCSGCYGAAACGATGCCTTCCATGCAGGCCACCGCCGTCAAYCAGCGGCGCGAGCAATTCCACGACCCGCGCGTGCGGCAAGCGATCGGGCTCTGCTTCGACTTCGAATGGACGAAGCGCAATTTCTTTTACGGCTCCTATGAGCGCTCGCAATCCTGCTTCGAGCAATCCGATTTTCGTGCCGAGGGCGTCCCGTCGCCGCAGGAACTTGCCTTGCTCGAGCCACTACGCGGCCAGATTCCGGCCGAGGCTTTTGGCGAAGCCGTCACACAAGACGTGTCGAACGGCTCCGGTCGCGACCGCCAGCTGCTCGGCAAGGCGGCCAAGCTCCTGACCGACGCCGGCTGGAAACGCTCCGGTAATTTCGTCGTCAACGACAAGGACGGTCGACTGTCGGCAGAGTTCCTTGTCGATGACGAGGTCTTCGAGCAGGTTTACTCGCCCTGGGTGGAAAACATGAAGGCGGTCGGCATTGATGCCTCTATCCGGCTGGTCGACGCCGCGCAGTATCAGCTGCGACAGAATTTGTTCGACTACGATCTTATCTCGGTTGCCGCCCGGTTTCCGGCGACACCAACCCGTGACGACCTCGAAACCTTTTTCCACTCGCGAACCGCAACTCTGTCGGGCACACGCAATCTGCCGGGAACATCGAGCCCGGCCATCGACGCCCTGGTCGATGCCGCCGGCGCCGCCAAGGATCGCGAAAGCCTGACAATTGCCATGCGTGCGCTCGACCGGGTCTTGCGTGCACGGCGCGATTGGATTCCAAGTTGGTTCTTGGCGAATCACCGAAGCGCCTATTGGGACATGTTCGGCTTTCCCGAGCGGAAACCCGATTTCGAGTTTCCGGTCGAAGCGCTGTGGTGGGTCGACAAGGGCAAGGCGGCAAAAATTGGCAAAGCCTGACATGACCGTTCGCGCAAGATTGGCGGGCTGATGGGCGCCTATATACTGCGACGCATCCTTCTGATGATCCCGACGCTGTTCGGCATCATGGCGATCTCCTTTGCCGTGATCCAGTTCGCGCCCGGCGGTCCGGTCGAGCAGGTGATTGCCAGCCTGACCAACCAGGGCGGCAGCGATCGCCTCGGCGGCGGCGGTGGCGACGCCGGCACCGGTGGCAATTTCGATGTGGCCGGCGATATCAGTTCGAAATACCGCGGCGCCCAGGGTCTTGACCCCGAGTTCATCAAGAAGCTGGAAAAGCAGTTCGGCTTCGACAAGCCGCCGCTCGAACGCTTCGGCATGATGCTGTGGAACTATATCCGGTTCGATTTCGGCGACAGCTATTTCCGCGACATATCGGTGCTCGACCTGATCCTCGAAAAGATGCCGGTGTCGATCTCGCTCGGCATCTGGATCACCATCCTGTCCTACCTGATCTCGATCCCGCTTGGCATCCGCAAGGCGGTCAAGGATGGTTCGGCGTTCGACATGTGGACCAGCGGCGTCGTCATCATCGGCTATGCCATACCGGGCTTCCTGTTCGGCATCCTGCTGATGGTGCTGTTTGCCGGCGGCTCGTTCTGGGACTGGTTCCCGTTGCGCGGCATCGTTTCGGACAATTGGGACCAGTTGTCCTGGCCGGACAGGATCGTCGACTATATCTGGCACATGACCTTGCCGCTGACCGCGCTGGTGCTGTCGGCCTTTGCCACGACGACGCTGCTCACCAAGAATTCCTTCCTCGAGGAAATCCGCAAGCAATATGTSGTGACGGCGCGCGCCAAGGGCCTGTCGGAGCGCAAGGTGCTCTACGGCCATGTCTTCCGCAACGCCATGCTGATCGTCATTGCCGGCTTTCCCGGCGCCTTCATCTCGGCCTTCTTCACCGGCTCGCTGCTGATCGAGAACATCTTCTCGCTCGACGGTCTTGGCCTGCTCGGCTTCAAGTCGGTGTTGGCGCGCGATTATCCGGTCGTGTTCGCCAATCTCTACATCTTCTCGCTGCTTGGGCTGTTCGTCGGATTGCTGTCCGACCTGATGTACACCTGGGTCGATCCGCGCATCGATTTCGAGCGGAGAGACATCTGATGTCCGAAGCCGTTGTCGAGAACACGCCGACACGCGCCAAACGGCCCTGGCTGTCGCCGCTGAACCGCCGGCGCTGGCAGAATTTCAAGGCCAACCGGCGCGGCTACTGGTCGCTGTGGATCTTCCTTGTCCTGTTCGGTCTGTCGCTGTTTTCCGAATGGATCGCCAACGACAAGCCGATCCTCGTCTCCTACAAGGGCGAGATCCTGTTTCCGGTGCTGGTCGCCTACCCCGAGGAAAAATTCGGCGGCTTCTATGCCGTGACCGATTATCGCGACCCGGTCATCCGCGACGAGATCAACGCCAATGGCTGGATGATCTGGCCACCGATCCGCTACTCCTATCGCACCGTCAACAATGCGATCCCCGATGCCGCTCCTGCAAAGCCGTCATGGCAATATGATGCGGACCAGCGCTGCAGCCAGTACCCGCAGAAGGCCGCCGATCCCGACTGCATTGTCGGCAACTGGAACTGGCTGGGCACCGACGAYCAGGCGCGCGACGTGCTGGCGCGGCTTATCTACGGTTTCAGGATCTCGGTGCTGTTCGGCCTGATCCTGACTGCCGGCTCGTCGCTGATCGGCGTCGCCGCGGGCGCCATGCAGGGTTATTTCGGCGGCTGGACCGATCTTCTGTTTCAGCGCGTCATCGAGATCTGGTCARCGATCCCGGTGCTCTATCTGCTGCTCATCGTCTCCGCCATCCTGCCGCCCGGCTTCTTCATCCTGCTTGGCCTGATGCTGATCTTCTCCTGGGTGTCGCTGGTCGGGGTGGTGCGGGCCGAGTTCCTGCGCGCCCGCAATTTCGAATATGTCAACGCGGCGCGCGCGCTCGGCGTGCCCAACCGCACGATCATGTTCCGGCATCTGTTGCCCAACGCCATGGTGGCGACGCTGACCTTTCTGCCGTTCCTGACCAGTGGTTCGATCTCGACGCTGACCTCGCTCGACTATCTCGGCTTCGGCCTGCCTCCGGGCTCGCCGTCGCTAGGCGAACTCATGAAGCAGGCGCAAAGCAACCTGAACGCGCCCTGGCTCGGTATTTCCGGCTTCGTCGTCGTGTCGCTGATGCTGTCGCTGCTGGTGTTCATCGGTGAGGCCGCGCGCGATGCCTTCGATCCGCGCAAGGCATTCAGATGAGCGAAATTCTGCTCTCTATCCGCGATCTTAGCGTCGCCTTCACCCAAGGCGGCAACCAGTCGATAGCTGTCGACCACATTTCCTTCGACCTCGCCAAGGGCGAGACCGTGGCACTGGTCGGCGAGTCCGGCTCCGGCAAATCGGTGTCGGCCTTGTCAGTGCTGAAGCTCCTGCCCTATCCGACGGCCAGCCACCCTTCGGGAAAGATCCTGTTCCAGGGCGCCGACCTGCTTGCCATGAACGAGAAGCAGTTGCGGCAGGTGCGCGGCAACAAGATCACCATGATCTTCCAGGAGCCGATGACCTCGCTCAATCCGCTGCACACGATCGAGCACCAGATTGTCGAGATCCTGAAGTTGCATCAAGGCATGGCCGACCGCCCGGCCAAGGCACGCACGCTGGCCTTGCTCAAGGAAGTGGGTATCCGCGAGCCGGAAAAACGCCTCGACGCCTATCCGCACCAGCTCTCCGGCGGTCAGCGCCAGCGCGTCATGATCGCCATGGCGCTGGCCAACGAACCCGAACTCCTGATTGCCGACGAGCCGACGACGGCGCTCGATGTCACCGTGCAGGCACAGATCCTCGAACTGCTGGCGGGGTTGAAAAGCCGCAAGGGCATGTCGATGCTGTTCATCACCCATGACCTCGGCATCGTGCGCAAGATCGCCGACCGGGTCTGCGTGATGACCAAGGGCAAGATCGTCGAGACCGGACCGACCAAGGACATCTTCGCCAACCCGCAGCACGCCTATACCAGGCATTTGCTGGCGGCCGAACCGAAGGGCAAGCCGCCGGCCGCCAACGATGCCGCCAAGCCTGTCATGACCGGCAAGGACATCAAGGTCTGGTTCCCGATCAAGAAGGGGTTTTTCCGAACCACCGTCGATCATGTGAAGGCGGTCGACGGCATCGATGTCACCGTGCGCGCCGGCCAGACGCTGGGCGTGGTCGGCGAATCCGGCTCCGGCAAGACGACGCTCGGCCTGGCGCTGGCGCGCATGATCTCATCGACCGGAAGCATCCAGTTCAACGGCCGCGACATCAATCAGCTCACCTTCAACGCCATGCGGCCGCTCAGGCGCGAATTGCAGATCGTGTTCCAGGATCCGTTCGGCTCGCTCAGCCCGCGCATGTCGATTGCCGAGATCATCGAGGAAGGGCTGAAGATCCACGAGCCGAAGCTGTCGCCCGATCAACGCGACGACAAGGTGGCCGCCGTGCTGAAGGAGGTCGGCCTCGATCCGGCGACCCGCAACCGCTATCCGCACGAGTTTTCCGGCGGCCAGCGCCAGCGCGTCGCCATCGCGCGCGCCATGGTGCTCAACCCGCGCTTCGTTATGCTGGACGAGCCGACATCGGCGCTCGACATGAGCGTGCAGGCGCAGGTCGTCGACCTCCTGCGCGCTCTGCAGGCMAAGCACGACCTYGCCTAYCTCTTCATCAGCCAYGACCTSAARGTCATCCGSGCSCTTGCCAACGACGTCATCGTCATGCGCAATGGCAGGATYGTCGAAGCCGGCCCKTCCSARCAGATTTTYGARMRKCCGCARACCGACTATACTAGGGCACTGATCTCGGCCGCCTTCAAGATAGAGACAGCGCCGGTCGGCATCGTCAGCGAGTAATTTGCGTAGAGAGGGACTAGACGAACCGCGATGGAAAAAGGCCGTATCCTGCTTGCCGTCACCGGCTTTCATCCGCAGCGCTGGCGCGACCTGTTGTCGGCCGAGCGCGAGGTGGTGCTGGAGCCGGACGGCGCCAAGGATCCGTCGATCACCTATGCGGTGGTGTGGAAGCAGAAGCCGAACCTGTTATCGTTGCTGCCCAATCTGCGCGCCATCTTCTCGATCGGCGCCGGCGTCGACCATGTCTTCGCCGACCCAGGCCTGCCCGACGTGCCGATCGTCAGGGTCGTCGCCGACAACCTCACCCAGTACATGACCGAATATGTCGTCTGGCGGGTGCTCGATCACCATCGCCAGGGCCTGCTCTACCGGCAGCAACAGCCGAAGAAGATCTGGCACGAGCCGCCACAGAGGCCGGCCGGCGACATTTCCGTCGGCATTATGGGGCTCGGCAATCTCGGCCGCGCCGCGGCCTCGGTGCTGCTGTCGCTCGGCTTCGCCGTCAATGGCTGGTCACGCAACGACCGGCCGATGAAAGGGGTCGCGACCTATTCCGGCGAGGCCGGTTTGATCCCCTTTCTCAAGGCGACCGATATCCTTGTCGTGCTGTTGCCGCTGACGCCGGACACGCAAGGCATCATCAATTACGGCGTGCTGAAGGAGCTGCGCAAGCGCAACGGCCTCGGCGGTTCGGTGCTGATCAACGCCGGACGCGGCCGCCTGCAGAAGGACGCCGACATCGTGCGGGCGCTGGATGACGGCACGCTGAAAGAGGCGAGCCTCGACGTGTTCGAGGTCGAACCGCTGCCGAAGACCAGCCCGCTGTGGAACCATCCAAAAG
>NZ_JBFUGJ010000149.1:0-14059 GCF_056402975.1 Mesorhizobium sp. P3_A9
GAAGAAACCCAGCGTTCCCGGCCGTCCGCCATAGAGTTCCGAGAGACGGCGAATGAGGCGTCCGGCCTCGAACACGACATAGGCGACGTCGACGAGCGCGCGCGGACTGACCGCCGTCACCAGCGAGACGCGTTTGGCGGCCTCGAGAATCATCACCTTTGCCCTGGCATCGAGCGGGCCAAGAATTTCCGCCTCGGCCAGGCGCACCAGATTGCCGCCGTCGATGATTTCGCCGCGCAGTTCGGCCAGTGCGCGCCGGCCGGCCGCGGTTTCGGGCTTGGCCGCGACGAAAGCCGAAAGCTCGTCGACCACCGATCGCGCCGCCTTGGGATCGTCGCGCGCGATGGCATCGAGCGCACGTTTTTGCAGCTTTTCGACCTCTGCAAGGCGGGCAATCGCCAGGAATTCACGAATGAGGATCACCAGGAGCGCCAGCAGCGCGATAACGGCCATGCCGGCGGCCAGCCAGCCCAGCCATTCGGCGCGGGCGAAGAGATCGCGGATCAGCTGGTCGGTCCACAGGCCGACAGCCAGCGAAACCAGCACGCCTATGGCGCCAAAGAAGATGCTGCCGAACAGCGAGCGTTTTCTGGGGGCGATCGTCGGCGGCGGTGCGGCGGCAATGATGTCGGGTTCGTCGAAGACGTCGACCTCCGCCGGTATGACCAGCGCGACATCGGTCTTCATCACGCGGGGTTTGCGCGAAGGTTCGGCCTGGCGCGTCTTTGACGCCTCTTGCGTTGGCGCGGCTTCCGGCTCGATGCGGAATGCCGCTGGTTTGCGGGGCGCGATCATGCCAGATGGTCTCCGATCAGGAACTGCAGGGCACGGTCGAGCCTGATATGCGGCAACGACAGCGTCACGCCTTCGGCCGTGCGTTCGAGTTTTGGCGGACGGAACCGCACAAAGCGGATTGCCGGGTCCGTGGAATCCTGCCGGTGATCTGGACCCGAAGTATCGAATACCGCATCAATCTTCTCTGGTAAGTCACCAGGAAATATAGCTGTTTCCGTCTTTCCATCAAACGTCTCGCCGTTGATCTTCTCGCCGGCGATCGGCGTGCCGATGATGACGGGCAAGGTTTCGCGACCTTGCTTGACCATGCCCTCGCGGGTCGCCCGCACCGCCGCCATGGCGACCACGTCGACATCGGCGCCGGTGAAATTCGCCCGCGCCACGGCACGGTCGGCCAGTCGCCGCAC
Source organism: Mesorhizobium sp. P3_A9 (assembly GCF_056402975.1). NCBI lineage: Bacteria > Pseudomonadati > Pseudomonadota > Alphaproteobacteria > Hyphomicrobiales > Phyllobacteriaceae > Mesorhizobium > Mesorhizobium sp. P3_A9. The sequence goes on from NZ_JBFUGJ010000149.1 coordinate 1,203, forward strand.
GATGGCCTGCAACCGGTCRTGGCTYTCGTGRTGCAGRTGRTCGGCCTTGGTCGCGGCSACCARGATGCGATCGATGCGCCGYGAAAASAGGTCGGTGAGRAAGCYGCCCCGGCCAGGACGGAAGCAGCTGAGGATCTCGGTCACCGCGCGCTCGAGGTCAGCCATGGCGCCAGGGCCGGCGTTCAGCGCCTGCATGGCATCGATCAGCACGATCTGGCGATCGAGACGCGCAATGTGTTCGCGGAAGAAAGGCTTCACAACATGCGTCTTGTAGGCCTCGTAGCGCCTTTCCATCATGGCGTGCAGCGATCCCAGGCGCGGACGCCTGTCGAGGCCGGCCAGCGGCGCGAAGGTCAGCGCAGGCGAGCCTTCGAGATCGCCAGGCATCAGGAAACGGCCAGGCGGCAGGGTCGAAAGCGCACGCTCGTCGAGCTTGCAGGCCTGAAGATAGGCGGCGAAGCTTTCGGCCAGGCGGCGTGCGGTCATCTCATCGGCGTCGGCATTCGGGTCGATCTCGGCTGAAATCGCTCGCCAGGCCCGCGACAGATCCTCGCGCACCGGCAAAGTGGCCATCTCGATGGCCTCATGTGAAAAATCAGCGAAGGATTTGCCGAGCAGCGGCAGGTCGAGCAGCCATTCGCCGGGATAATCGACGATATCGACCGACAGTTTGCCGGAGGAGAACATGCGGCTCCAGCCGGAGGCTGATTCGTATTCGATCGTTAGCCGCAGTTCCGAAATGGCGCGCGTCGAATCGGGCCAGACGCGGTCGTTGACCAATGCGGCGATGTGGTCCTCGTACTGGAAGCGCGGCACCGCGTCGTCGGGCTGTTCTTCGAGAAAGGCGCGAGCGATACGCCCGGATTTCTGCGCCTCGAATAGCGGCAAGCGTCCGCCATGGATCAGATTGTGGACCAGCGCGGAGATGAACACCGTCTTGCCGGCGCGCGAAAGGCCTGTAACGCCCAATCGCAGCGACGGCGAAAAAAGCCCGGTGGCGCGTCCCGACAGCGTATCGAGGGCAATCCTTGCCTCGTCGGTGAAGGTGGTCAGCGATGATGCCAAAATGTGATCTCTCGGGCTTCGGTGCGTCCGATATAGGCGTTGGGACCCGGCTTTGAAATGGCGCCAGAAATTGACATCCAAATCGATGCTAGAGATCGGCCGGTGTCAGAAACGCTTCGAGATAACCCGTTTCCTGGGCCGCTTTCGCCAGATCGTCCAGGAAACGCACGACCGCCAGGCCCGAGGTCGGGAAACCGTGATTGAGCAGCGCACGCGCCGTCTCGTCGCCGTCGCCTGACACCGCCATGGCAAGATCCTCCGTCATCGGRTTGTGGCCGATGACCAGCAGCGARCCCGGCCCGCCATGCTCCCGGATRAKGCSGAGGTAGCCGGCSGCGTCTTCGCTGTAGAGCGTRTCGAAAAACAGCACCYKGCCGGTGTCGGTCTGGCCGGCMAGGCCTTCGAGCGTTTCCTTGGCGCGCCTGGCGTTGGAGCACAATGTCAGGTCGGGGACATAGCCACGTGAGCGCATGGCGGTGCCCATGATCTCGGCGTCGGCGCGGCCGGATGCGTCGAGCGGACGATCGAAATCGCGCATGCCGGGCAGCGCCCAGCCGGCCTTGGCGTGTCGCAACAGATAGAGCCTGCTCACCCAACCTCCAATGATGCCGATGCCGAAGCTGCATCGCGATTAGCCACGAGAAGGGCGTTGCGCACAATGGTCCGTATTCTCCCGCGCAAGGAATTGCGCATAACACCACGTGGTAAGGGGTTGCGGTGCTTTCGTCATAGAATCAACTGCATTTCTCTTCAGCAAGTGCCGTTGGGGCACTTTAACAATTGCGTGAGTCGGTGGCCGATTGCGCTTGTGCAGGCGTCGGGCGGCGAATATATAGGCGCGRAATTTGGGGCAGTTTGGGTGAGTCGAATGAACGACATCGTTACCGCCGATTRCGTACCCTCCGAAGACGAGCCGTTCATGAACGAACGGCAGAAATCCTACTTCCGCCTGAAGCTCGTCACCTGGAAAAATGACATATTGCGCGAAGCGCGCGAAACTCTCGAAATCCTGCAGCAGGAAAACGCCAACCACCCCGACCTCGCCGACCGCGCTTCTTCGGAAACAGACCGCGCCATCGAGCTCAGGGCCCGCGACCGTCAGCGGAAACTCATCTCAAAGATCGATTCGGCGCTCCAGCGCATCGATGAGGGCACTTACGGCTACTGCGAGGAAACCGGCGAGCCGATCGCGCTGAAGCGGCTCGACGCGCGTCCGATCGCTACCCTGTCGATCGAAGCGCAGGAACGGCACGAGCGCCGCGAAAAAGTCTATCGCGACGACTGACGTATTGATTGTGAACCGTCTGTCAGGGCAGTTTCAATGAAGTTGCAATAAAAACGGCCGGGTTTTCCGGCCGTTTTTATTGGTGCGTGGCAAATCCATTGCAGCAAACGGAAGCAAACCTCGGCCAGATCGCCGGCGGGGCGCCTCAGGCGCCAATCATCTCTTCTGGCTTGAAAGTTCGCCCAGCAGCTTGGTCATTTCATCGTCGAGCGACTGCGGCGCCTTGGCTGCCGGTTTGCCRACAGGGCCGCCGGAGCGGGGCTGGTCGAGCGAAAATTCGAGGTCCTTCATCAATGTTTCGTCGATGCTGTCCTGCCTTGGCGGCGGTGGTGGTGCGTGCCTGATGGCATTGGCGTTGGCGGAGCCGTATGCAGGCAGCGGCGTGACATTGGTCGATTGATAGGCCTGCGTTACCGGTTTTGGTGCGGGCGCCGGTGCCGGTGGCGGCGCTGCCGGGCGCGGGCGGGCAGGCTGCACGGCCGCGGTCACCGGTTGCGGCACCGGTGCCGGTCGTGCCGGTGCGGGAGCCGGCTGCGGCGGCCGCGGTTTCGCCGGGGCCGCGGTGGCCGGGACAGGCTGCAAGCCGCCATCTCCAGTCAGCGCCGGACGGCGCGGGGCGGCGAGACGGATGTCGCGCTCGACGACGACGTCGGTCGGGCCGCCAATCAGAAGCAGATGCTCGATGTCGTCGCGGCGCACCAATACCAGCCGGCGATGGCTGTCGACGGCGGTTGCGTCCATGACGGCGAGCCGCGTCTTGCGGTTCCGGCCACCCGCGACAAACGTGCCGAAGGTCAGGTTGCGCACGAGCCTGATGATGACGAGCACGATGACCAGCAGGATCAGCGCCGCGAAGGTCCACAGGAGTGCAGCCGCATAACCAGGGCCCGCCACGCTATCCAGCCACTGCATTGGTTTCCCCTGATCGGTTCGGAAAGTGACGCGACACTAGACCGTTGGGACTAGCTACCGCAAGTTGCCTTCACGCATCGTGAACAGCTTGAAACACAGGGAAGGCCGGCCGGCAYCATTTTTAWCKGACATTTGCCGYCSGGGCCTTTTCCGGACTAGGAGAATGTGATTCAACCGGCTAAAGCGCGTCGCGCTGACGCCGATTCATGCGACGCGCTTTAGGTCCTTGTTTTCATGCATGTCGTTTTCCCAAAACCGAAGTCACTTTTGGGCGACATGCATTAGGGGCGGGTGTCGGAACATCGGACTTCACGAGCAGGGGGCAYATGGCCAAGGAARCGCGCGGCGATTTCTATCCGGTACCGATCGTCGACCAGAACACGCGACCGGGCGCGGTCACCCGGCTCATCATCTTCATCGTCGTTCTGACGGGCGCCGCGATCATTTTCGGTCTGTTCCGCGAGCGCCTCGGTGACCCGTTCCTGCTCGGCATGCTGGGCGTGCTGGCGATGATCGGCGTCGGCTTCCTGTTCGCGACCGCGATCGGCTTCGTACAGGTGACGCCGCGCTCGACCGGCGATGAACTGTCCAAGGCTTTCGTCGATTCGATGGCACAGGGCCTGCTGGTGACGGACACAAAGGGCCGCGTCGTCTACGCCAACCGGGCCTATGCCGAGATGACCGGAGCTTCCTCGGCCGCCGACCTCAAGACGGTCGAAGGGCTGCTATCGGATGTTCCCGAGGCCTCGGTGACCATTTACCGGCTGGCATCCGGCCTGCGTGACGGCCAGCCGGGGGACGGCGAGTTTCGGCTGGCGCAGTCGATTCGGCCCGGCGCCGAACCGGGCGCCCGCTGGTACAGGGCGCGCGCCCGCACCTTCAGCGTTCCGGGCCAGCGCTTGCCGATGCTGGCCTGGCAACTCTCCGACATTTCGCAGGAGCGGGCGGAGCAGGAGCGTTTCTTCCTTGACCTGCAGAAGGCCATTGATCACCTCGACCATGCCCCGGCCGGCTTCTTTTCCGCCGACCAGGACGGTCGGGTCACCTACATCAACGCCACGCTGGCGGAGTGGCTGGGTATCGATCTCGCCAGCTTCACACCTGGCGCCGTGACCTTGCCCGATATCGTAGCCGGCGACGGCATGGCGCTGGTGCGGTCGGTCAAGGCCGATCCCGGCACGACGCGCAACGCGGTCATCGATCTCGACCTGACGACGATGACGGGAGAGGCGCTGCCGGTGCGCTTCATGCATCGCGTTTCGGCCAGCCGCGAAGGWSTSRRCGGYCCGACSCGCACSATCGTGCTCAACCGCACSCARGGCGAGGACGCTTCGGCCGAYYTKCGCGCYTCSGARGTSCGYTTCACCCGCTTCTTCAACTCGACGCCGATGGCGATCGCGGGTGTCGACGCCAGTGGGCGCATCCTGCGCACCAACGCGCCGTTCCTGTCGCTGTTTTCCTCGGTCGTCGACCGGGACGCCGTGGATCGCCGCGTGCGGCTCGATACGGTGATCCATGARCGCGASCGGCCGGCYTTTGCCGCSGCMTTCGAGAAAGCCCGGCAGCGGCAGGCCGACATCGAGCCGATCGACACTGTGCTGCCCGGYAACGAAGAGCGKCACATCCGATTCTACGTCAATGCCGTTGCCGAYGGCACCGGCGGCGAGGGTGCCGAGGAATCGGCCATTGTCTACGCCGTCGACACGACCGAGCAGAAGGCGCTCGAAGGACAGATGGCGCAGAGCCAGAARATGCAGGCGGTCGGCCAACTCGCCGGCGGCATCGCCCATGACTTCAACAATGTGCTGACCGCCATCATCATGGCCTCGGACCTGCTTTTGACCAATCACCGGCCGTCGGATCCGTCTTTCCCCGACATCATGAACATCAAGCAGAATGCCAACCGGGCGGCCTCGCTGGTCAGGCAGTTGCTGGCCTTCTCGCGCAAGCAGACGCTGCGGCCGGAAGTGCTGAACCTGACCGACGTGCTCGCCGATCTCAGGATGCTGCTGGCCCGCCTGGTCGGCAACGACATCAAGCTGAAGATCGACCACGGCCGCGATCTGTGGCCGGTCAAGGTCGATATCGGCCAGTTCGAGCAGGTGGTGGTGAATCTGGCGGTCAATGCGCGCGACGCGATGCCTGCCGGCGGCGATCTTACCGTGCGCACCCGCAACGTCACCGCCGAGGAGTGCAAGACCTTCCCTTATCGCGAACTGACCGCGGCCGACTATGTCGTGGTCGAAGCCGAGGACACCGGCAGCGGCATCGCGCCCGACGTGCTGAAGAAGATCTTCGAGCCGTTCTTCACCACCAAGGAGGTCGGCAAGGGCACGGGCCTTGGCCTGTCCATGGTCTACGGCATCATCAAGCAGACCGGCGGCTTCATTTTCTGCGATTCCGAGGTCGGCAAGGGATCGACCTTCCGCATCTTCCTGCCGCGCCACATCGCCGAAGCGAAGACGGCAGCCGAAGCCGGGGAAGCGCCAAGCGCAGCACCGGTCAAACCAATCGACAGCACCAAGGACCTGTCCGGGTCAGCCACGGTGCTGCTGGTCGAGGAYGAGGATGCSGTGCGCATGGGCGGCATGCGGGCGCTGAYKTCGCGCGGCTATACSGTGCACGAGGCRTCCTCSGGCGTCGAGGCGCTGGAAGTGTTCGARGCSYTKGGYGGCAAGGTCGAYATCGTCGTYTCCGACGTGGTSATGCCGGARATGGAYGGGCCGACSCTGCTTGGCGAATTGCGSAAGCGCCAGCCGGAYATCAAGTTCRTCTTCGTGTCGGGCTATGCCGAGGACGCATTCGCCAGAAACCTGCCGGCCGACGCGCATTTCGGCTTCCTGCCGAAGCCATTCTCGCTCAAGCAACTGGCAACGATCGTCAAGGACGTGCTTGAATCCTAATTTAGCGTCCTCCAATAACCGTTTTGCGTAACGCCGTGACAGCGCCATGATTGTGGATGAAACGGCAAGCGGGCTTGGGGGAGCAGCGATTGACGCCACACATCGAGGCAGACAAGGGCGACTACGCCGAAACGGTGCTGTTGCCGGGTGACCCGCAGCGCGCCGAATGGATGGCGCTGACATTTCTGGAGGCGCCACGCTGCGTCAATCGCCGGCGGGGTGCTCTGGGCTTTACAGGCCTGTTTCGCGGCCGGCCGATCAGCATTCAGTCGACGGGTATAGGTGTTTCATCCTTCCTGATCTATGCCCATGAATTGCTTGACTATTATGGCGTCCGAACACTGATCCGCACCGGTACCTGCGGTGGCCTCAGCGATGAGGTAAAGCTGCGCAGCCTGGTGATCTCGCAAATGGCGCGGCCGGAAAACACCGAGAGCGGTCAGGTCTTTGGCCTTTACGGAGCTGATGCCGGCCCGGATTCGGCGCTGCTTGCTTGCGCCTTGGCCAAGGCGACCGAACTCGGCATCGACCACCACGCCGGCCTGACAGCCTGCACCGACATATTCTACCATCCTGAAGCGCGCGCCCGCTATGCCGAAGCAAGGGCGCTCGGAGCGCTGGCCGTCGACATGGAAACCAGCGCGCTCTACCGGATCTCGGCGCATTTCGGCGCGAGGGCCTTGTCGCTGCTGACCGTCGTCGACAATCTGGTGACCGGCGAACAGGCCGACTATTCCGAACGCCAGGCGCTTTTCACCGATATGAGCCGGCTGGCGTTCGAAATCGCCGTGGAAGCGCGCTAGAGCATTTCACCGTTTCACGGAAACGGCGAATTGCTCTAACTCTTAGTTTTGACGCAATTCCGGACGCAAAACCGCTCACACTTTTGCTGGAATTGCTCTAGGCGGCTTCCTGCTTCAACGCCATCCGCTCGTCCAAGTCAGGCCGATGGCCGCGCAGATAGAGTGCGCAGGTGGTGCGTAGCATGGACGCGAAGTTAGGTATTTCGCCATTGATCTCGATGGCTTCGTCGTAAAGCTTCGAGATGAATTTGGGCGTCGTCAGGTTCTGGCTTTCAGCGATTTCGTCGAGCAAGGCCCAGAACGTCGCCTCAAGCTGGATGCTGGTCGAATGGCCATCGATACGAATCGACCGGTTGATCTGGCGATAGCCTTCCGGATCCTGTGCGGCAAACACTCTGCACATCGTTACCTCCCATTTTTGTTGGTCTTGGGCGTCGACGGAGCCATCGGCGCCTTTTGATCACTGCCTGCGATTTCATTTTCGACCGGACGGCCGACAACGGCAATCGGACTTTCGTCCTTAATGCATGTACCCGTTTTTCGATCCTATGCGTGGTAATCGGCTGCCACCACCTTATCTCGACCGGCGCGCATAATCACCTTCGAAAGCACGAACGCTGCGGAGTCTGATTTGGCGAAGGCGATCCACACCATGATCCGGGTTCTCGAGGAGGCCCGGTCCATCGATTTCTACAACAAGGCCTTCGGTCTCGACGTTGCCCAACGGCTGGATTTCGAGACCTTCACGCTGATCTACCTCAGCAATGCCGATACGCCTTTCGAAGTCGAGCTGACCGTCAACAAGGGCCGGCAGGAGCCTTATGCGCTTGGCGACGGCTACGGCCACCTCGCGGTCTCGGTTGCCGATCTCGACGGCGAACACGACCGCCTCGGCGCGCTTGGCCTCAACCCGAAGAAGATCGTCGAGTTCAACCGCGACGGTTCGCTGATCGCCCGCTTTTTCTTCATCGAGGACCCCGACGGCTACAAGATCGAGGTTCTGCAGCGTGGAGGGCGCTTCCAATAGGACACATCGCAGCCGCACCGAAAGGTGCGGTGCCAGCAACGGCACTCCTAGGGGTGCAAATAGCAAGCAGGGAGGAACAAATGGTCACGATCTATGACGGGAAGCCTGGACTTTCACGTCGGGAACTTCTCAAGCGCGGCAGCATCGGCGCGTTGCTCGTCATTTCCGGCAGCGCCGTCATCAGTCCCGAACAGGCCTGGGGGCTGGAAACCTCGGCGTTGAAGCCGGAGACGATGGCGACACTGATCCAGGTGGCGCGCGATATCTATCCGCACGACCAGGTGCCGGACAAATACTATGCCGTCGCGGTCAAGGGCCATGACGAGACGGCCGCCAAGGATCCTGCCCACAAGGAGCTGATCGAGAAGGGCATTGCCGAACTCGACAAGAAGGCCGGCAAGGGCGGCTATCGCGGGCTCGGCTGGGAAGAGCAGCGTGTGGCGCTGCTCACCGAGATAGAAAAGACGCCSTTCTTCCAGWCGRTTCGCGGCGGCCTSGTSGTYAGCCTCTACAATCAGCAGGAGGTGTGGCCGATCTTCGGCTACGAGGGCGAGTCCTACTCCAAGGGCGGCTATATCGCGCGCGGTTTCRRCGACATCGAGTGGCTCTGAGCCTCGATCGTTCCAGTAACCCGCAAACAGGAATTCATGGGAGGAAACCATGGCAGCTACATTTGATCTGAAAAACGATGGCGTGGTCGTCATCATCGGCTCGGGCGCCGGCGGCGGCACGCTCGGCAATGAACTCGCCCAGAAGGGCATCGACGTCGTCATCCTCGAGGCGGGCGCCCGCCACGAATATGAGGACTTCATCAACGACGAGTGGGGTTCGTTCGCCCAGCTTGCCTGGACGGACAAGCGCACGACGTCCGGCGACTGGCGCGTGGCGAAGGATTTCCCCAACCTGCCGGCCTGGATCGTCAAATCGGTCGGCGGCTCGACCACGCACTGGGCCGGCGCCTCACTGCGTTTCCAGGAGCATGAGTTCAAGACGGCGTCGACCTATGGCAAAGTGGAAGGCGCGAACCTGCTCGACTGGCCGATCACGCTGGCCGAGATGGAGCCGTACTACGCCAAGGCGGAAGCCAAAATGGGCGTCACCGGCACCAATGACTGGCCGCGCCTGCCGGGCAACAACAATTTCAAGGTGCTGAAGGCCGGGGCCGACAAACTTGGCTACAAGGAATGCCACACCGGCAACATGGCGATCAACTCGGTCGAGCGCGACGATCGCAACTCCTGCCAGCAGACCGGCTTCTGCTTCCAGGGCTGCAAATGGGGCGCCAAATGGTCGACGCTCTACACCGAAATCCCGAAGGGCGAAGCGACAGGCCATCTCGAAGTCCGGCCGAACGCCATGGTGATCAAGATCAACCACGATGCCAGCGGCAAGGTGACCGGCGTCGTCTACGCCGACAAGGACGGCAAGCTGCAGGAGCAGAAGGCTCGCATCGTCGCGGTTGCCGGCAATTCGATCGAGAGCCCGCGCCTGCTGCTCAATTCGCAATCGGCCAAATTCCCGCACGGGCTTGCCAATTCGTCGGGGCAAGTGGGCAAGAACTACATGCGGCACACCACCGGTTCGGTCTATGCCATCTTCGACAAGCCTGTGCACATGTATCGCGGCACCACCATGGCCGGCATCATCCGCGACGAGGCGCGCCATGATCCATCGCGCGGCTTTGTCGGCGGCTACGAGTTCGAGACGCTGTCGCTCGGCCTGCCGTTCATGGCGGCCTTCCTCAACCCGGGCGGCTGGGGACGCTCCTTCACCACGGCGCTCGACCACTACGACCATATGGCCGGCCTGTGGATCGTCGGCGAGGACATGCCCCGCGAGGAGAACCGCATCACATTGCACAAGGACGAAAAGGACGCACACGGCATGCCGATCGCCGACGTGCATTTCGACGACCATCCCAACGACACGGCGATGCGCGACCATGCCTACAAGCAGGCCACCGCACTTTACGATGCGGTCGGCGCCACCCGCACATTCCCGACGCCACCCTATCCCTCGACCCACAATCTCGGCACCAACCGGATGAGCGAGAAGGCGCAGGACGGCGTCGTCAACAAGCATGGCCAGACGCACGACATCAAGAACCTGTTCGTGTCGGATGGCAGCCAGTTCACGACAGGCGCTGCCGAAAACCCGACCCTGACCATCGTCTCGCTGGCGATCCGCCAGGCCGACTACATCGCCGCCCAAATGTCGGCGAAAACCATCTGACCTCCCCGACTGCCTGCTGGCGCGGAACCTGACACGGTTCCGCGCCTTTTTTTGTCTGCTGGACGCTACGCACCGACCGGCTGGCCGTCCTTGCGGCGGATGGCGACGACCGATGGCCGTGGCGGCTGGCCGTCCTTGAAATCCGGCCACAGCGACTGTGCCTTGTCGAGCGTTTCGGCATCCTCGGACGGGTGCTGGACCGAAAGGAACAGCGTCGTGCCATCCGGGGTGAAGCAGGGGCCGGTCGCTTCCGCACCATGCGGGCAGGTGAACAGCAGCTTTGGCAGGCCGCGCGCCGGGCCTTCCGTGTCAACGCCATAGACACCGTCCGGCAGGTCGAAATCATTGGCGCCATCGGTTGCCACCCACAGCCGCCCGGCCGGGTCGAAGGTGATGTTGTCGGGGCAGACGAACCAGCCATTTTCCGACGTATCGGGATGGAAGGTGGCGCCGATCTTGGCATCTTTGGGATTGCCGCAGAGCACGAACAGGTCCCAGGCATATTTGTCTGATGTGTGATCGGCCTCGGTGCCGCGGCCGCCAGGCGGGATCAGCTCGACGATGTGGCCCCAGAGGTTTTCGGGCCGCGTGTTGGCCGGATTGACCTTGGATTCGTCGCGCTTCTTGTTCTTGGTCATGACGGCGTAGACGCGGCCGGTGACCGGATTGGTCTCGATGTCCTCCGGCCTGTCCATCGGGGTCGCGCCCAGCGCGTCGGCGGCAAGGCGCGTCTTCAGCAGCACTTCGGCCTGGTCGGCAAAGCCGTTCTCTACGGTGAGCTTGCCCTGGCCGTGAACCAACGGCAGCCAGGTCATCGAGCCATCGGCATCGTAACGAGCGACCGAGAGCACGCCATCGTCCAGAAGGCCGCTGCTGGAAGCCGGGTTCGCCTTGTCGTAGGCCTTGTTGGAGACGTAGCGGTACATGTATTCGAAATAGTCGTCGTCACCCATGTAGACGACGATGCGGCCGTCCTTGTTGAGGACGACGGTAGAGGCCTCGTGCGACATGCGGCCAAGGGCGGTGCGCTTCAGCGGCTTGGATTGGGGATCATAAGGGTCGATCTCGACCACCCAGTCGAAGCGGTTCGGCTCGTTCGGTTCCTTGTCGATGTTGAAGCGGTCATGGAAACGGCCACGGCCATAAATGTCGGAGCCGTCGAAGCCGTAGCGCTCGAGAATGTCCGCGGTCGGCGCCTTTTTCGGGTCGCCGCCGAACAGGTCGGAAACGCCTTCCTCGCAGGTCAGCACTGTGCCCCATGGGGTGAAGCCGCCGCTGCAATTGTAGCTGGTACCGAGCACTTTTGTGCCGGTCGCGTCAGTGGATGTCTTGAGCAGCGCATGGCCGGCCACCGGTCCGGAAACCGTCATTTCGGTGTTGGCGGTGATGCGGCGGTTGAGCGGGCTGTCCTCGACGGTTTGCCACTTGCCGTCCTTGAACATGATTTCGACGATCGAGTGACCCATCGCCGCCAGGCCGAGATCGACCTGTTCCTTGTTCATCGTCTTGCCGGCGTTGTCCTCGGTCATGCCGGGAAACATCACATTGGGCGAGATGTATTCGTTGTTGACGCAAAGCAGGCCGTGGTCGGAGTTTATCGAACCCTTGGGCAGCGGCAGGAAGGCGATGTAATCGCAGTTATAGCCGAAGCGCTTTTCCTGTTCTGCGGCGGCGACCTTGTTGCCGTCGAAATCCGCCAGGCCGGCGACAAGCGGATCGCCCCAGCGTGCGACAATCGTTGTTTCATAACCTTCCGCGGCGGCGTGGGTCTTGTCATAGACGCGCTTCAGTTCGGGAAAACCGAGTGTGGAAAGCGCTGCCGCGGCGTGTGTTTCGCCGGCAAACAGCGAGCCGACAAAGCTGCCACCGGCGATCAGGGTGCCGGAAGCGAGGCTGCCTTTCAGGAGGGCCCGGCGCGAGACGCGCTCGGCAATGATTTCGCGGATGACAGGGGAGGATGAAGACGGGAAGTCGGCCATGTGTCTGCCTCTCGATGTGGATGGGTGACGGCGCACCGCTGCCCTATCCAGCTTCGGCAACATTCAGATGACATCAGACCGGCGGACACGGCTTGCGGGCCGCACGGAGGCGGCGCCGTTGCCAGAGGAAAGGCTTACTGACTGCCTTCCTTGGTGCAGGTCGAGGCGGTGAAGGCGCCGTCGGGCTGCYKCATGATGATGTCGAAGGAGGGCGGGCTCTGGCCATCCAGCGTTGCCTGGGTCATCGACAGCGCGTTGCCGCCGGTGGTGTAGCCACCGAGCGGTCCCAGCCAGGAGATCACGCCGTTTGCGTCCATCTGGTAATTATAGCCCTGTTGGACGGTGCCGAAGGTTACAGGGCCTGTGTAGACATTTCCCTTGATGGTGATGTCGCCGAGGTTGATGAACATGCCGAGCAGGTAGACTTCGCAGTGATAGGTGCCATCGGGCATCTTGCCGTCACTGAAGTCGGCCCGTGCTGCCCCGGTCGCTGTCGCCAGAAACACGATGCCGATCAAAATGCGTGAAATCAGGGATGCCATGACGTTGCTCGGTTGAGGAGCGAGCTTGCCCTATTTTTGCGCCGCGCCGCAACATCCGCTAATTGCGATCTGACTGCCGAGTTCAAAATATAGGCACATACTCAATTTG
>NZ_JBFUGJ010000150.1:0-13935 GCF_056402975.1 Mesorhizobium sp. P3_A9
GCCGTGTCGTGCTGCCGAACTCCATGCCAGGCGTGCTGGCGGCTGCGCTCGTGGTCTTCGTGCCGACGGTCGGCGACTATGTCACCCCGGCAATGGTCGGTGGCCCGACCAGCACCATGATCGGCTCGCTGATCCAGTCGCAGTTCGGCAAGGCCAATGACTGGCCGTTCGGCGCGGCACTTTCGGTTTGCGTGATGCTGGTCATCCTCGTCGTGGTGCTGGTCGCGCGCGGCGCCGACCGCCGGTTTGGCAGCCGAACATGAAAACGGAACGCGCCAGCACGAAACCGGATGGCCGCTGGCTCGGCCTCTACGTGCTTGCCTATCTGGTGTTCCTCTATCTGCCAGTCCTGCTGATCCCGCTGTTCTCCTTCAACGATTCCATCCAGGCTGCGTTTCCGCTGCAGGGTTTCACGCTGCAATGGTACGAGACGCTCTATGGCAATCCGGCGCTGTCGGGTGCGCTCTTGAACAGCCTCGTGATCGGCGCCATCGCCGCCTCCGGCGCGACGCTGTGCGGCATCACCGTGTCCTATATGGACCTCTATGGCCGCTCGCCGCTTGCCGCCACCATCAGCGCCATCGCCCGGCTGCCGATCCTCATTCCCGGCGTCATCGTCGGCATATCGCTGCTGATCCTCATCAATCTCGTTGGCCTCGGACCATCGCGCATAGCCATCGTGCTCGGCCACATACTGGTGGCGCTGCCGACCACCGTGGTGATCATGCGTAGCCGTTTCGCCGCCATCCCGAAGACGGTTCGCGAGGCGGCGCTCGACCTCGGCGCCTCCGACTGGACGACGTTTCGGCGCGTCATGCTGCCGCTCAGCCTGCCGGCCGTGCTGTCGGCCTTCATGCTTGCCTTCCTGATCTCCTTCGACGAATTCATCGTCGTCTTCTTCCTCGCCGGCACCGAGCCGACCCTGCCGCTATACATCTGGAGCCAGCTGCGCTTTCCCCGATCGCTGCCGACAGTCATGGCGCTCGGGACGGTGATCCTGGCCGTGTCCTTCATCGTCGCCGGTACAGCCGAGATCCTGCGTCATCGCGGGCTTGGCGCGACGCGCCGCAATACAGCCTGACCACAACAATGAGAGGAGAACGAAAATGGCATTTCTGAAATCGATAACTGGACACAAGGCCCGGGCCGGCCTCGCCGCATTGGCGCTCGCACTGTCGTCGACCGTGGCGCTGGCCGCCGAGAAGCTGCAATACTTCACCTGGTCGGGCTAYGAAYTGCCCGACTTCAACAAGAGCTTCCTYGCCGCSCAYCCCGATGGCGTCGAGGCCTCGATSTTCGGCGACGACGATGAYGCCTTCACCAAGGTCAAGGCCGGCTTCAGGCCTGACATCGCGCATCCCTGCTACGACAAGGTGGCGCGCTGGAACAAGGAAGGCCTGCTGCAGCCGATCGACACCAAGCGCATCAAGAACTGGGATTCGATCTTCCCGGTGTTCAAGAACCTGCCCGATCTGCAGGCCGGCGACGGCAAGGTCTGGATGGTGCCATGGGACTGGGGCAACACCTCGATCCTCTACCGCACCGACCTGGTGAAGAACCCGGARGCSAGCTGGAACCTTCTGTGGGACAAGCAATATGCCGGTCGCATGGCAACCATCGACGCCGTGCATGACACGCCGATCGTTGCCGCGCTGCTCGCCGGCGTCAATCCGTTCGACATAACGCCCGAGCAGATGGACAAAGTCGCGGCAAAGCTGCGCGAACAGCGCCCGCTGCTGTCGAGCTACACCACCGACATGACCTCGGTCGAGCAGGCGTTGGCCAGCGGTCAACTGGTCGCCGCCATGACCTGGAACGCGTCCGCCACCTCGCTCAAGAAGCAGGGCGTACCGGTCGAATTCATGAAGCCCAAGGAAGGCATGCTGACCTGGGCCTGCGGCTTCGTCATGCTGAAGGACGCCAAGAAYGTCGATCTCGCTTATGACTTCATCAACAGCCGGCTGGATGCCGATTCGGGCAAATTCCTGATCSAGTCCTACGGCTATGGCAGCTCGCTCTCGACCGCCTTTGCCGGCGTGGCGAAGGATGAACTTGAGAAGCTGCAACTGCCGTCCGATCCGGAAGTGATGCTGAAGACTACCATCTTCACCGGACCTATGAAGCAGAATGACGATGTGGCCAAGATGTTCGAGAAGGTGAAGGCGGGAGGCTGAGGCTGGTTCCCCCTTCTCCCCTTGTGGGAGAAGGTGGATCGGCGCGCAGCGCCGAGACGGTTGAGGGGTGGGTGACGGATCGCCGTCCTTGCCAAGCTGGAGCACCCCTCATCCGTCGCCTTCGGCGACACCTTCTCCCACAAGGGGAGAAGGGGGAGCCTGGCGACGCTACGCCGCGCTCCAACAAAGTGACTGCAACGAGGACGAATGCATGGATGTTCTTGACGAAGCCGCCGAGAAACCCAAGGACGATGCCGATGTTCGCGTCGGCCGGCGCGTGCGGGCGCTGCGGCTTGAGCGCCGCCTGTCGCTGGCCGAACTGGCGGCAAAAGCCGGCGTGTCGATCGGTGCGCTGAGCCAGATCGAGCGCGGCATGTCCTCGCTGCGCGTCAAGGTGATCTGGCCGCTGGCCGCCGCGCTGGACATCGAGCCGTCGGCGCTGATTGCCGACGGCAATGATGCTGTCAACGATCTCTATTGCGTGCGTGCCAACAGCCGCCGCGCCATTCCCGTGAAGTCGGAAGGCATCGCCAAGGCGCTGCTGTCGCCGCCGGGCGCGACGCTGACCGGCATGCTGGTGACGGTGGAAGCTGGCGGCGGCACGGCGGAAGCCTATGCCCATGCCGGCCATGAGTTCGGCTACGTGCTTTCAGGCGAGGTCGAACTCGTGGTGGATTCGACGAAATACGGGCTGAAAACCGGCGACAGCTTTGCCTTCAAGAGCACGCTGTTGCATGCCTTCCGCAATCCCGGTCTCGAACAATGCCAGATCCTGTGGGTCAACACCACGAAACCGTCCGAGGTTCGCGATGGCGCCTGATCCACTCGTCCGGCTGCAAACTGTCTCGAAGGTTTTTCCCGGTGGCATCGTCGGGCTCGACGCCGTCGATCTCGACATTATCAGCGGTGAATTCATCACGCTGCTCGGGCCGTCGGGGTGCGGCAAGACCACCAGCCTGCGCGTCATCGCCGGCTTCGAAAGCCCGTCGACCGGMAAGGTTTTGCTCGACGGCCGTGATATCACGGCCCTCCGGCCCTTCGACCGGCCGGTCAACACTGTGTTCCAGGACTACGCGCTGTTTCCGCATATGAACGTCGCCGAAAATGTCGGCTTCGGCCTGTCGTTGCGCAAACTGACTGGCGCCGAGCAGGCAAAGCGCGTCGGTGAAGCCCTCGACATGGTCGGTCTCGCCGACAAGCTTGGCGCCCGCGTCTTGGAACTGTCGGGCGGCCAGCGCCAGCGTGTCGCGCTCGCCCGCGCCATCGTCTGCGAGCCGCGCGTTCTGTTGCTCGACGAGCCACTGTCGGCGCTGGACGCGCATCTGCGTGAGCAGATGCAGGTCGAACTGAAGCGGCTGCAATCGCGGCTTGGCACCACCTTCGTCATGGTCACCCACGACCAGACCGAGGCGCTGTCGATCTCCGACCGCATCGTCGTCATGAACAAGGGTCGCATCGAGCAGATCGCCCCGCCGGCGACGCTTTATGACCGGCCCGCCACGAAGTTCGTTGCCAGCTTCATCGGCACCATGAATCTCCTGCAATCGCGTTTTGTCGGCCGCGATGGCGACCGCCTGCGGTTCGCCGCCGGCACTTTGCCGCTCGAGGCCGTTTCTGAAACCGGCCAGTCACCTGGCGAAGGCGAGGTGCGCACCATTGGCGTGCGTCCGGAGGACTTGCTGGCGGCGACCGAGGCCACGCCCGGCACCGCGCCGGCGCGCGTCAACAGCATTGTCTTTCACGGCCGCACGCTGCGCTTGCATGCCGAACTCGAGAAAGGCGCACCTGTTGTCATCGATGCGCCGCGCCAGGCCGAGGGTTTTCAATTCAGCGTCGGCGACGTGGCGCATATCAGCCTGCGGCGTGGCGCCAACTGCCCTATGCTCTCCGCATAGGCTGACCATCCATTTCCCAAAACATCGGAGTCTTTCCCTTTGAGCAATCATCTCAACTTCTTCATCGACGGCAAATGGGTGGCACCCGTGGTGCCGGCGACGCTTGATGTCATCGACCCGTCCACCGAAGAGGCCTATACGAAAATTTCCGTCGGCTCGAAGGCCGATGTCGACAAGGCCGTTGCCGCCGCCAAGGCCGCCTTTCCGTCCTTCTCGCAGACCAGCAAGGCCGAGCGCCTGACGCTGTTGAAGCGCATCCTCGAAGTCTACAACGAACGCTTCGAGGACATCGCCCAGGCCGTGAGTCAGGAAAATGGTTCGCCGATCACCTGGGCGCGCGAGGCGCAGGCCTGGGCGGGCAGGGCGCATATGGAAGCCACCATCAAGGCGCTGGAGGACTATGAATTCCAGGAGAAGCGCGGCGGCACCATGGTGGTCAAGGAACCGATCGGCGTCTGCGCGCTGATCACGCCGTGGAACTGGCCGCTCAACCAGATAGTCTGCAAGGTGGCGCCGGCGATTGCCGCCGGCTGCACCGTTGTGCTGAAGCCGTCCGAGATCGCGCCGATCAGCGGCATCGTCTTCTCCGAAGTGATGGAAGCCGCCGGCACGCCGAAGGGCGTCTACAACATGATCAACGGCACGGGTCCGGATGTCGGCCAGATCATGGCCGGCCATCCCGATGTCGACATGGTGTCCTTCACCGGCTCGACCCGCGCCGGCATCATCGTCGCCAAGACAGCTGCCGAGACGGTCAAGCGCGTGGCGCAGGAACTCGGCGGCAAGTCGGCCAACATTGTGCTGCCCGACGCCGATTTCGAAACGGCGGTGCGCAAGGGCGTTGAGGGTTGCTTCGGCAACAGTGGCCAGTCCTGCGATGCGCCGACGCGCATGCTGGTCCCGGCCGCGCGTCATGACGAGGCGCTGGCCATCGCCAAGAAGGCGGCCGAAGCACACAATGTCGGCGATCCGCGCAATGAACAGACCAAGCTTGGCCCGGTCGTCAGCGAGCTCCAGTTCAACAAGATCCAGCGGCTGATCGAGGCCGGCATCAAGGAAGGCGCCACACTGGTCACCGGCGGCCCCGGCCGGCCGGAACATCTCAACCGCGGCTACTATGTCAGGCCGACTGTGTTTGGCCACGTGACGCCAGGCATGACCATCGAGAAGGAAGAGATCTTTGGCCCGGTGCTGTCGGTCATCTCCTACAGTGACGACGACGACGCGGTGAAGATCGCCAACGACACGGTCTACGGCCTCGCCGCCTATGTGCAGTCTGGCGATATCGACCATGCGCGAAAGGTGGCAGGACAGCTGCGCGCCGGGCAGGTCTCGATCAACTATCCGGAATGGGACACGTTCGCGCCGTTCGGCGGCTACAAGCAGTCGGGCAACGGCCGCGAATATGCCGACTGGGCGATCCACGATTTCCTCGAGGTCAAGGGCATCATCGGCTACGGGGCGTAGGCTTCGGATCAATCTACGCTTGACTCAAAGATTTGTTCCTGTTTTGTTCTATTGTCAGAGCAAAACAGGAGCGTTCTTCGCCAGGCGTGTGCGTATGTATCGGCAAGGTGAACTCGATTTCGGCATAGCAGTGCCGCCGCGCCGGCCGAAACGGCCAGATCGCGCCTTCTTCGGGCTGTTCTTGCAGCCCCAGTGCTATGATCTCTTCGGCGATCTGCAGAGGCAGCTTTGTAGTCAGTATGGAATAGTTGGATCGCTTCTGTCGGTTGAACGGTTTCACCTGAGCGTGCAGCATGCTGGCGATTACAAACGGCTGCGGTCGAAGACCATCTTTGCCGGATCACGAGCGGGCCAGCACGTCCATATGCCTGCCTTTGAAATTACCTTTGGCCATGTTGGCAGTTTCTCCGGTCGCCCGGCAACCAGAGGCAAGCCACCGCATCGACCGTTTGTGCTTCTGGCCGAAGATGGGCCGGTTTTCGAACTCCACAAATTGCTTGGCGCCGAGATGCTCGCGAATGGGCTCAAAGCGTCGGATCATTTCGTTCCGCATCTGACACTCGCTTACGATCAGAAGTTTGTCCCCCGGCAACCCATCGAACGGATCAGCTTCGTTGCCAAGGATTTCATCTTCGTTCACAGCCTGCGCGGCCTGACAAAATACCTCTTCCTGGACCGTTGGCCCTTGATAGGGGCGTCGTAGTCATGAAGCGGTCAGTTCGTCCTGACATGGATTGTCAGCTACCAAGCGGTCTGACGGTGGTTGACCAGTCGGCCGTTCCCTATTTGCAATGCGTCTGAACAGGAGGAACACARATGACCATCGCGGATATTGCAAAGGATTTCACCGAGCTGCTCCAGCAGGGTGATCACGCCAGTG
This sequence comes from Mesorhizobium sp. P3_A9, assembly GCF_056402975.1. Taxonomy (NCBI): domain Bacteria; kingdom Pseudomonadati; phylum Pseudomonadota; class Alphaproteobacteria; order Hyphomicrobiales; family Phyllobacteriaceae; genus Mesorhizobium; species Mesorhizobium sp. P3_A9. The sequence goes on from NZ_JBFUGJ010000150.1 coordinate 6,417, forward strand.
CTGGCGAGAAATACAACGCCGACGACATCGTCAGCTACGAAGCCATGGAAGGGCCAATGGCCGTGGCCCGTGGCAAAGAGGCTCTCAAGCAAAAGGGCCAATGGTGGCAAGAGAATCACGAAGTCCACGGTGGCTCGGTCGAGGGCCCCTATGTCAACGGCGACCAGTTCGCCGTGCGCTTCAAGTTCGACGTAACGCCCAAGGCCACCGGCGAGCGTGCCACCATGGATGAAGTCGGCCTGTATACGGTCAAGAACGGCAAGATCACGGAAGAGCGCTTTTACTACTGAGCCGGAAAACGGCTCCGTCCTCGGAGCTTGCTCTCTTCGCTACAGGAGAAACAAGCATGGCGGCCGAGGCAATCCCCGGCCGCCATGTGACGCTCAAATCGTCTTCACATACTCCGCAAGCTGATCGGCCACCGTGCCCCAGCCATCGAAGAAACCCATCTCTTCATGGTTGTTGCGGGTCGCCTCGTCGCGGTGGATGGCGGTGGCGGTGTAACGCGTGCCCYGGCCRTCCGGCTGGAGGGAAATGACSGCGGTGATGAAGGGCTCGCCTGACGGCCGGTAGCCCGGCAGCAGTGCATCCGTCCACACCAGCCGCTCGTTCGGCACGATGTCGAGATAGCAGCAATGGCGATCGCTGACCTCCTTGCCGTCGGGCGACTGCATGCGTGTCCGGAACAGCCCGCCTGGCCGCAGATCGATCTCGCAATCGGTGATCAGCCATGGCTTGGGCGTGAACCATTGCCTGACATGCTCCGGCGTCGTCATGGCCCGCCATAGCAGTTCGCGCGGCGCGTCGAGCACGCGCTCCAGCACGAGGTCCAGTCTGGGATCCGGCTTGAAGGGATAGCTCATTTTTCCTGCTCCTTGAGGCTCATCACATAGGCGTCGAACTGGTCGAGGCGGCGCTCCCACAGCGTGCGCTGCTCGGCCAGCCAGTTCTCGGCGAGCTGAAGCGGCTCGGGCGCCAGTTGATAGGTCCTGGTGCGGCCAATCTTTTCCGAGCGCACCAGCCCACAGCCTTCCAGCACCTTGAGATGCTCGATGAAGGAAGGCAGCGCCATCTCGAAAGGCTGCGCCAGCTCACTGACCGAGGCCGGGCTGCGGTTCAGCCTCTCGACGACGCGGCGCCGCGTCGGATCGGCAAGCGCGCGGAAGATGCCATCGATGGGCGGGAGGCTCGGATTGGCGGTCTGGAGGCTTGTCATGGGTCGATCCTACTGCGCCGTCACAAGTGTCTCAAAAATACTTAGGAAAATTCCTTAGTATTGGCAAGCCGGAAAATTCCCGAGTTGCGGGCTTGGGCGCTGGCAAAGCGAGAAGGGCGGTTTTAGGCTGTGCGACGGATTCGACTGCCAGCTCAAGGGAAGCGCGCTTTGACGATCACCATCTACGGCATCACCACCTGCGACACGGTCAAGAAGGCGCGCGTCTGGCTGGAGAGCCATGAAGTACCATATCGTTTCCACGATTTTCGTGCGGAGGGGCTGGACGCGAAGCGGCTGGATGGCTGGGTCGGCAAGGTCGGCTGGGAAAAGCTGCTCAACAAGGGCAGCACGACGTTCCGCGAGTTGGCTGACAAGGACAAGGCCGGGCTTGACGAGAAGAAGGCCAAGGCGCTGATGCTGGCCAAACCGACAATGGTCAAGCGGCCGGTGTTGGAGGTTGGCGACGGGGTTCTGGTTGGGTTCAAGCCGGAGGCCTATGAGCAGGCGGTGGGTGGGAAGTAGAGCGGATCTTCACCTTCGCCCGTCGCGGGCCAGCGCGCCCCTCTGTCCTGCCGGACATCTCCCCACTAGGGGGGGAGATTGGATACCGTCGCCGATTTCGCCAATCGCCAACGTCGCAGGATTGGGCAAAGCGCCGAAGCTGCCGATCTCCCCCCAAGTGGGGGAGATGTCCGGCAGGACAGAGGGGGGCGCTGGCCCGCCTGCTTGCGAAGGTTCCGAGCGCCTCAACCTGCGCGCAGATACCCCGCCAGCGCCACGGCATTGTTATGCGCCTCATCATGCGCGCCGTAGAGCAACGTCACCTTGCCCTTACTCAGCAGCCCGCGCAGTTGCGTCACCGCCTCTTCATTCCCGTCCAACTCGGCTCCGTACCGCTTCCGAAACTCCGCCCAGCGCGCCGGCTCGTGTCCGAACCATTTGCGTAGCTCATCGCTCGGCGCGATCTCCTTCAGCCACAGCGCCAGTGCAGCGTGCTCTTTGCTGACGCCACGTGGCCAGATGCGATCGACCAGCACACGCTGCCCGTCATCGGGAGCGGGCGGCTCGTAAATCCGCTTGACCATCAGGTCGAAAGCCATTCGACCTCCCTAGGTGGTCACCCTCAGGCCCACTCGCCCTTGCGCATCACCGGCACCTTGCGGCCGTCCTTGTGGACGCCATCGATGTCGATCTTGTCCGAGCCGATCATCCAGTCGATGTGGATGAAACTCTTGTTGCCGCCGCGCGCCGCGATCTCGTCCTGGCTGAGCGAGGCGCCGTCGACGAAGCACTTCGAATAGCACTGGCCGAGCGCGATGTGGCAGGCGGCGTTCTCGTCGAACAGCGTGTTGAAGAACAGCAGCCCGCTGGCCGAGATCGGCGAGGAATGCGGCACCAGTGCCACTTCGCCCAGCCGCCGCGAGCCCTCATCGGTGTCGAGCACCTTCTTCAGCACATCCTCACCCTTGGAGGCCTTGGCCTCGACGATCYGGCCATCCTCGAAGCGCACCGAGATATCGTCGATCAGCGTGCCCTGGTAGGACAGCGGCTTGGTCGAGGAGACATGGCCCGAGACGCGACGCGCATGCGGCGTGGTGAACACCTCTTCAGTCGGGATGTTGGGGTTGCAGGTGATGCCGTTCTTGGCTGTCGAGGCGCCGCCCATCCACTCATGGCCGTCGGCCAGTCCGACCGTCAGGTCGGTGCCCGGTCCGGTGAAATGCAGGGCGTGGAAATTATGGCCGTTCAGCCATTCGGTGCGGCCGCGCAGCGCTGCATTGTGCGCCGTCCAGTTTGCGATGGGGTCTTCCACGTCGACCCGCGACGCCGCGAAGATCGCATCGGCGAGCTTCACCACGGCAACATCGTCGGCATCGCCAGGGAAAACCTGCTTGGCCCAGGCGAGGTCCGGATAGGCGACGATGTTCCAGTTGATGTCGAAGCCGGTGATCTTTTCCAGCGCCGGCTGGTRGGCCATCGARTTGGCCTTGTTGGCGCGCGCCACTTTGGCCGGATCCTGCGCCGACAGCAGCGATGGATCCTCGCCGCGCACGGCAAGCCGCGCCGCATTGTTGGAAAAGGCCTTCGCCATGCCTTCATAGAGCCAGCCGGCGGCGTGGTCGAAACCGGCGTCCGCCCCGAAGCGATAGCGCGCCAGCGTCATCTCGTCGTCGTTGAAGATCGGCGTCACCAGACCGGCGCCGGCCTTGTAGGCATGCTCGACGATTCGCCTGGTCAGCGGCAGGGCCGCAATCGACGAGGTCAGCACCAGATCCTGTCCGGGCTGCAATTGCAGCCCGACCTTGATGGCGACTTCCGCCAGCCTGTCGAGCTTCACCGGGTCGATCGTTGCGGAAACGCCGCGCGAATGTGTGGTCATGATCCTGCCTGCCATGATGTTTGATCTGGTCTTACATAGACCGCAGCCGGCATCCTTTCCACCGCGATTGCGCTCGGCCAGATCAGGCCGCGCTTTCGAGTGACCCGAACTGCGCCATCGTCGCCGCGATCTCTTCCTTGATCCAGGCCTTGAAGTCCCGGATCTTGCGGCTCTCCGCCTTGGCCGACGAGGTCACCAGCCAGTAGCCGAGACCGCTCTGGGCGCGGATGCCGAATGGGGCCACCAGCCGCCCGTCGGCCAGCGCATCGGCCGCCAGCAACTGCCAGCCCAGCATCACGCCATGGCCGGCAATGGCTGATTCCAGGCACAGCATCGGATCGGTGAAGCGCGCGCCCTTCTGGAAGGTGACGGGTGGAACACCGGCTGCCGAGAACCAGCTCTCCCAATTGATCATCGCCCGCTCGTCGGTGATGGCGCAGGTCTGGGCAAGATCCTCGATCGATTGCAGTTTCCTGGCGATATCAGGCGAGCAGACTGGAAAGACTTCCTGCGCCAAGAGCAATTCCGCTCGCCCTTCTGGCCATTTGCCGTCGCCAAGCCGGATGGCGATGTCAACGTCGGAGCGGTCGAGATTGGTGAGCCGCACCGTAGCGTCGATGCGCAGCAACACGTTGGGATGGCGGTCGAAGTGACGCGATAGCCTGGGCAGCAGCCACTTCGAGGCGAAGGCCGGCGCCACCGAAACCACCAATGTGCATTGCGTCGCCTCGTCGGCCAGCGCCACGGCCTGGGCAAGCTCGCGAAATCCCGTGCCGAGACGGGTCGCGAAGACGGCGCCGAATTCGGTCAGCACGAGACCGCTTGCCGTGCGCTCGAACAGCGCCTGGCCGAGCTGCTTTTCGGTGCGGCTGATCTGCTGGCTGACCGCACTGACGGAAACGTTGAGCTCGCCGGCGGCCGCTGCGAGCGAGCCGAGACGGGCAACTGTTTCGACGGCGCGAAGGCCGTTGAGGTGAACGCGGTTGAGCATGGCCATTTGAGATTTTCTAAACTGTTCCGTCTGAAATCTCAATTGAAAGACGCGCCGAAACGGCAGACTTTGTTGATGGGAGAGAGACCCGTGGAGCCGGAAATGTTAAGGGTGCTGTCATCGCTTAAGGTTCTGTTCGCTGGGGGCACGCCGTATGAGCGTGGCTCCGAGAGCGACAAGCTCAAATGGCTCACCGATCCGCTTTCGCACCCCGTCCTGAACACGATGTCGGAGCGCGAACTTGGCGACGTGCCGTTCAGGCTGACGGCGCGGCGAACCGTGCACGAGACCGCTTCCTTGCAAGCCGGTTTCGGTGGGCGCTGCTGAGCGGATTCCCGCACTCTTCGGCTTAAGGAAAACTCGAGCTGGCGCGACACGCTGTAGGCCCACTGGCCCAACGAAAGGCGATTGTTTCAGCGATCCCTGCATTTATTGTGCGCTGCAATGGCATCGGCCTCAACAGCGCTGCGCTTCACCGTCGCCGGCATGGTTGCGATGGCCGTCGCCATGGGCATCGGCCGCTTCGTCTACACGCCGATCCTGCCCGGCATGATGGAAGAGCTGCACCTCTCGCCGGCCAATGCCGGGTGGATCGCGTCTGCCAATTATCTCGGCTACCTCGTCGGCGCGCTGGTGGCGGCGGGCGGCTGGGCGCATGGCCGCGAGCGCCTGCTGATGCTGGGCGGTCTTGGCGCCAGCGCCGTCCTTGCGGCCTTGATGGGGCTGACCGATGCCATGGTCGCCTTTCTCGTCATCCGCTTTCTGGCCGGTCTGGCCAGCGCCTTCGTCATGGTGTTCATGGCCAGCATCGTTTTCAGCCATATCAATGCTGCCGGTCGCGGCGACCTGCAGGCGTGGCATTTCGGCGGCGTCGGCATCGGCATCGCCATCTCGGCCGCGATGATGGCGGTGCTGGTCACCGAGCATGCCGGCTGGGCGGCGGGCTGGTTGTGGTCGGCGGCGATTTCGGCCTGTGGCTTCGTGGTCGTGGCACTGCTGGTGAATGAAGGTCCGCTCGCCAGCGGCGAAGCGGTCCGCGAGCCCGCGCTGCCGAARGACCGGTCGYTGMTGAAGATCATCGTCGCCTAYGGCCTRTTYGGCTTCGGCTATGTGGTGACGGCGACRTTCCTGGTCGCCATCGTTCGCCAAGGCGGCGGCAGTCGCGTCTTCGAAGCCATGGTGTGGCTGGTCGCCGGACTTGCGGGTTTTCCTTCGACCTGGCTGTGGCAGAAGATCGCCGGACGGATCGGGCTCTACGCCGCCTATGCGTTGGCGTGCTTCATCGAAGTCATCGGCGTCACCGCCAGCGTGGCGCTTGGCGGATATTCGGGGCCACTGCTTGGCGGTTTGCTGCTCGGCGGCACCTTCATTGCCATTACCGCGCTTGGCCTGCAGGCCGCGCGCCAGCAGGCGCCAAAGGCGCCCCGGCGCATCTTTGCGTTGATGACGGCCTCGTTCGGCCTCGGCCAGATCATCGGCCCGATCGCAGCCGGCCTTTTGGCGCAGGCGTCGGGGAATTTCTTCCTGGCTTCCATCGTCGCTGCGGCCATTCTGGTCGTGTCCGGCATCGTCACATGGTCGGCCGCGCCAAAATCGCCATGATTTGTGGTCTTGCTCTGCACCGGGCATCGGGCAGGCATTTTCTTTCCCCCTAATGTGTGACTTTATGCCCGCCGACGTCAGCTGATTTGCCCACCGAGCAAGGAATTCGCCACAGTGTTCGTATCCTTCTTCCCGCAGCCGAAGCTGTTTTTCTCTTCGGCCGCCATCTGGAGCCTTGCGGCAATCCTGTTCTGGTTTTTCGGCGGGGAGCAACTGGGCGCAGTGTTCGGGATGCCACCGGCGGCTGCCGACGCCCCGCCCATCATCGGCATCGCCATCCTCGTATCGAAGCCGTTCCTCTGGTTTTATCTCTACTTCGCGTTTTGCGTGCTCGTCTTCTACGCGTTCTGGAGCTGGTACTCACCGCATCCATGGCAGCGCTGGTCGATCCTGATGACTGCGGTCATCCTGTTTTTCATCTATTTCAATGTGCAGGTCAGCGTTGCCGTCAACGCTTGGTACGGCCCGTTCTTTGACTACGTGCAAGGCCTGATGTCGGGGACCGGAAAATCGACCAATGGCGAATTCTACACCGGACTGGCTGACTTCTCATGGCTCGCGCTGGTTGGCATGAATGTGCAGGTGGTCAATGCCTTCATCGTCAGCCACTGGATCTTCCGCTGGCGCACGGCGATGAACAATTATTTCATCGAGAACTGGGGCAGGCTGCGGCATATCGAGGGCGCTTCGCAGCGTATCCAGGAAGATACGATGCGGTTCTCGCAGATCATGGAGGATCTAGGCTCCAGCTTCGTCCAGTCGATCATGACCCTGATCGCCTTCCTGCCGGTCATGATCCAGTTGCAGGCCCATATCAGCGAATTGCCGATCATCGGCGCAGTCCCGCAGCCTCTGGTGATTGCAGCGCTTGCCTGGTGCTTGTTCGGAACCATCTCGGTCATGGTTGCCGGCCTGAAACTTCCGGGGCTGCAGTTCCGCAACCAGCGCGTCGAAGCCGCGTATCGTAAGGAACTGGTCTATGGCGAGGATCATGCGGACAGGGCGCAGCCGGCCACCACCGCCGAACTGTTCGAGAATGTTCGTCACAACTATTTCAGGCTCTATTTCCACTACATCTATTTCAACGTCGTCCGGTACACCTACCTGCAAGCTGACAACATTTTCTCGCTGTTGATCCTGGGTCCTTCGCTGGTTGCACACAAGATAACCTTCGGCGCGCTGAACCAGATCTCGAACGCCTTCGGCAAGGTGACGGGTTCGCTGCAGTTCCTGCTCACCTCCTGGTCGACCATCGTCGAACTGCAGTCTGTCCACAAGCGCCTGCGCGCCTTCGAAGCGACGCTGCAAGGCGAGCCATTGCCTGATATCG
>NZ_JBFUGJ010000151.1:0-13779 GCF_056402975.1 Mesorhizobium sp. P3_A9
CTCTTGGTCCTTAGCTGTGGCCATCTCTGTTCTCCTTACGGAAATCCTGCAGCGAAGCGTGTCGCAGATCCTCCTGGCCGCGCAAGTGCTTCACAGCACCGATTTAGATCAGGCTCGCCCATGGAGCCTTGAGCCGACGGCCGCTTCATGCCTTTCGGCGAGCCGCCGGAGAGGAAGGCCGAGGCTTCCCGCGCCGGAAATGAAAAAGCCCGCCGGTTAGAGCCAGCGGGCTTGATATGTTCACCTTGGGAGGCAATCAGGCGTTTTTCACCGGCCCCGAGATCGGAACGATCTGCGCGGTAATCAATGGCAGACGCTCACGCTTGGTCAGCAACGGCGTTTCATATGTCTTCTTCATTATGTCCTCACTTTTTCCCTCGACTGAAAATTGTTTGAGGCGCCGGTTTTTGTCAACCTAGCGATTTCGTTAGCCGCCAGCGATCACCAACTCGGTCGCAAGCCGGCGTTGATGCTTCAGCACCAGGGCAAGGTGCGATGGCGTGGCTCAGGCCTTCATCGGGTTCAGCTTCAAATGCTGGATCAGAATAATCGTCTTGGCATCGACGATACGTCCGTCGGCAATGCCGGCCAGCGCTTCATCGAGCGGCATTTCCAGAACCTCGATGTCCTCGCCTTCTTCCGGCGCGCCGCCGCCGGCCGAGATGCGGTCGGCGGGTGAATAGCGGGCGACGAAGAACCACAGCCGCTCGGTGACGCTGCCTGGGCTCATGTAAGGCGAAAACAGCCGCTCAATCTTGTTCAGCCGATAGCCGAGCTCTTCCTCGGCTTCCTTGCGGATGGCGGTTTCGGGATCGTTTTCGTCGAGCAGCCCGGCACAGGCCTCGATCAGTGGCTCGCGATGGCCGGTGACGTAGGCGGGATAGCGGAACTGGCGCACCAGCAGCACGGTCGAACGGCTGGGGTCGTAGGGCAGGATCACCGCGCCATCGCCGCGATCATAGGTCTGGCGGATCTGCGTCTCCCACTGGCCGTCACGCCGGCGATAGTCGAGCACGGTCTTTTTCAGCACCGCCCAGTCGTCGGAAAGAACCTCTTCGGAGCGGATGCGAATGCGATCTTCCATTGGACACCTCGGTATTTGCTGCCGAGCGCAGGCGTAGCCGCGAACCTGCGCCGGTGCAATTGGGACAGTGATTGGTCCAGCGGGCGTTTCACTCTCTCGTGTGTGGTATGCAAGAGTTCCATTTCCTAAGTAACGTGTTCCCCTCCCCGGAGCCCTTTCATGACTGCATCGCTTTTTCAGCCGATCACGCTCGACGGCCTCACATTCCACAATCGCATCGCAGTGGCGCCTATGTGCCAGTATTCCGCCGAGGACGGCTGCGCCAGCGACTGGCATCTCTATCACTGGATGAACCTGGCCATGTCCGGTGCCGGCATGGTCACGGTCGAGATGACCGATGTCGAGCGGCGCGGGCGTATCACGCATGGCTGCCTCGGGCTTTATTCCGATGACAATGAAGCCGCCGCGCGCCGTACACTGGACGCTGCACGACGCGTCGCCGCGCCGGACACGAAATTCGGCACGCAGCTGGCGCACGCCGGCCGCAAGGCCTCGAACCGCAAGCCCTGGGAAGGCGGCGGCCCGCTGCAGCCAAACGAAGACCCCTGGCAGACCGTCTCGGCCTCGGCCATCGCCTATGACACCGGCTGGAACGTGCCGCGCGCGCTCAATGAGGAAGAAATCCTGCAGCTCATCGAGCGCTTCGTCGAAGCCGCAAAACGGGCCGAACGCGCCGGCTTCGACTTCATCGAACTGCATGCCGCGCATGGCTATTTGATCTTCCAGTTCCTGTCGCCGCTGTCCAACCAGCGCACGGACCGCTGGGGCGGCTCGCTGGAAAACCGGATGCGTCTTGTCGTCGARATCGCCARGGCGGTGAAAAAGGCGGTGCCAAAGCTGATGCTCGGCACGCGGCTGTCGGTGAAGGACTGGGTCGATGGCGGCTTCGACGTCGAGGATTCGATCGAAGTAGCGAAGGCCCTGAAGGCCGAGGGCGTCGCCTATCTCTGCTGCTCCAGCGGCGGCAATTCGCCGTTGCAGAAATTGCCCACCGGCCCCGGTTATCAGGTGCATCTGGCGGAAGCCGTGCGCAAGGGCGCCGGCATCCCGACCCGCGCGGTCGGCCTGATCGACGATCCGAAGCAGGCCGAGGCTGTTATCGCCGAGGGCCGAGCCGACATGGTGGCGCTGGCGCGCGCCTTCCTCGCCGACCCGCGCTGGGGCTGGCGTGCTGCCGCCACATTCAGCGAAAAGATCCATCCGGCGCCACAGCTCGCCCGCTCGGTGACGACCATGGAACACTGGATGAAGGCGGCGGGCTGATCGGCCCGTTTTCCTGATACCGGCGCATCCTGCCCAGCCCGTCTGCAACAGCCCGCTTCAATTCTCGCCGCAAACTGTTAATTTGGGTGAGGCTGCGGCGGGCGCGGCCGGGCTTGGGAGGAAATCATGTCGTTCAAGGCATTCTTGCCGGCTGCGATGCTTGTGACTGTCGCCGGGTTTTGGCTCGGTGCATCGACGCCGAGCGTCGCGCAATATTGCGAGGGTACGGTGCACGGCCTGTCCGGGCGCTACAATCTGGCCACCGGCAGCGGCTTTCTCGCCGTGCGGACACGGCCAAACTCGTCATCGCGGATGATCGGCCAGCTGTTCAATGGCGATCACACCGAAATCTTCGACCGGCGCGGCAACTGGTATCAGGTCGAAATCGGCGGTACGACCGGCTGGGCGAACGCACGCTGGCTGCGCAACGATTGCGGCTACTGAGGCCGTTTCGAAAATCGCTCTGGATGGCTGCCGGAGCAGAGGTTCCCAAACAGCCTCTGAGACGTTTGGGCGCAGGCTGACGGCCACTTTTGCAACCAAATTGGCTGCTTTGCGTTGCGGCCATGATGGACAACAAACCTTTTGAAACGCCGGTCGTGGTCGAACTCGGCCATGTCGGCAAATATCGCCATATCCGCAGCACCCAGGAAGCGGCGGAGTGTCTGATGACGGTGTGGCCGCTCAATCGCGGTCCGCGTCATCGTGATGCCCTCGACACTTGCCTCAAAGTGCTGGAAGGTTATCGTTCGACAGCGGAAGCGCGACGGGCATTGATCGAGGCCGCCAGGGAATCGGAAGTGCTGGTGCCCGACGACAGGCTGTCCGACGACCGGCTGCATTGAGCAGGCGGACTTTCAACCGGAGGTTTTGATGGCGAAGCTGACTTACAAGATCGTCGAGCATGACGGCGGCTGGGCCTACAAGGTCGGTTCGACCTTCTCGGAGACATTTCCCACCCATCAGGATGCGTTGCGCGCCGCCGAGATCGCCTCGGCCGAGCAGCAGGTGGCCGGCGCGACGGACGGCATCCAGTACGAGGATGCCGATGGCAAATGGCATGAGGAACTGGCGGATGGCCGCGACCGGCCGCAGACCGAAGTGTCCGACTGAGCAATTTCCCGGAAAAGTCTGAAGAAGAGAACTTGCCGGCAGGAACAGGCAGGGCGCCGACCGCGGACGTCAGGAGAGACGACGTCCTACGGTCAGCGGCTGCCCAGCGGTTGAACTACTTACCGCAATAGTGGTCGTTGGTGTTCAGTCCGGCATTCGCATCCGGACCGGCCGTATTGTAAGCGCAAGGTCCGGCCGCACCAGTGTCGCCGAGGCTGTCCAGCCCGGAGCGGTCGCCATTGATGCTTCCGGTCGTGTTCTGGTCAACACCTGAAGACTCTTCGTTGCCGAACGGCCACCAGCTGTGATGGTTGGAATATGCGGCGTCCGACGATTGCGCCATCGCCGATGTGGCGAGACCGATCGTCAGAACCGATGCTGCGAGAAGTTTCCTGTACATTGCATTACTCCGTGTCTTGGTCGCCTTGGGTGCGACACGGGGTAAACCCGGCAGTCAGCCGGTTGGTTCATTGAAATTGTCGTGAGGCTGGGGTGATGGAAACGCGCGGGCGGCAATCCGCTCGATGAAATCAATCACCCGCCTCGGCTCGACGAACTGCGGCATATGGCCGACCCCATCGACGGGTTCGAAATCGAGCCCCTTGATCTTGCCTCGCATCGGCTCGCCATGGATGCGGATGTCGATGACGCGGTCGCCGGTTCCAAACAGGATGCCGGCAGGCATGGCAATCTCGCAGTAGCGTTGCTCGATGCGGCCGAGATCCTGTTCAATGGCCACGACATCGGCTGAAGTCGCTTGGAAATGGGCTGGCCGCAGCCCGAGCCAGCCACCGCCGTCGACCATGTAGTCCGCAGGAAAAGCCTGCGGCGCAAAGATGAATTCCATCGTCGGCCGCGCATAGCGCAGGCTCAGCGGTATCGCCACGGTGTAGGCCATGATCCAGCGCTTCAGGCGCGAGGGAATGTAGAGCAGGTCGAACCGCTGGCGTGCCCTGGTTTCCAGATGCGTCAACGGCGCCAGCAAGGCGATGCCCGAAATCGCCTCGGGATGCTCCACGGCCAGCGTCAGCGTGACGGCGCCACCCAGCGAGTGACCCACCACCAGCGGCCTTTCCAGCCCCAGTCTTTCAATGAAGCCGCGCACCAGGGCTGCCTGCTCGGGCAAGCGGCCGGTGGCACCGCTGGCGCGCACCGAATAGCCCGATCCCGGACGATCGAGCGCGATCAGCCGGTAGCCCGGGCCAAAGTGCGTGAACAGCGTGTGCCTGAAATGATGGAGTTGCGCACCAAGCCCGTGCAGGAAGACGATCGGCCKSCCCTCGCCYWCMTCGACATAGTGGATGCGGTTGCCGTCGAYCTCGAYGAATTTTCCGMSCGSCGGCACCAGYCTTTSSGCCTTSGCSGCGATCCACARCGTCGCCAGCACCAGACAGGCGAACCCCAGGGCCGCCAGCAGGAGCAACAGGGCCAGCAGCCACGACAGGATCGATATCAGCATTGTTCACCCGGACCAGAACCAGTTTGAGCTTACCTGCATCCGGTTACGCCGCAACCTCACATCGAAACGGGGCCGTCCTGGCATGGATTGTTCCCCCCGGTTGGCATTGCCGACAGCCACGCGCCGCGCTATCTCAGGCGACCCGTCCTGCCGGAGCCCTCCATGCCTGAAATCGTTACAGCCGCCATGCTCGTCATCGGCGATGAGATTCTGTCCGGCCGCACCAAGGACAAGAACATCGGCCACCTCGCCGACATCATGACGGCTGTCGGTATCGACCTGAAGGAAGTACGCATCGTTCCCGACGAGGAAGACGAGATCATTGCTGCGGTGAATGCCGTGCGCGCGCGCTACACCTATGTGTTCACCACCGGCGGCATCGGCCCGACCCATGACGACATCACCGCCGATTCGATCGCCAAGGCGTTCGGCGTTCCCTGTGAATACGATGCCAAGGCCTATGCGATGCTGGGCGAAAGCTATGCGGCGCGCGGCATCGAATACACCGACGCGCGCAAGCGCATGTCGAGGATGCCGCGCGGCGCCGACCACATCGACAACCCGGTCTCGGTGGCGCCTGGTTTCCGCATCGGCAACGTCCACGTCATGGCCGGCGTGCCRTCGATYTTCCAAGCCATGCTCGACAATGTCGTGCCGACGCTGAAGRCSGGCACSAARATGCTGTCGGCGACGGTGCACTGYCCGTTCGGCGAAGGCCTTATCGGCGGGCCATTGGGTGAGATCCAGAAGGCGCATCCGGACACGATCATCGGTTCCTATCCAAAGTATGGCGACGGCAAGTTCTGGACCGAACTGGTCGTTCGCGCCCGCAGCCAGGAGGCGCTCGAGGCCGCGCGCGCCGATGTCGAGGCGATGGTGGCGGGTTTCGCCGCCAAGGCGAGCTGAGGCCGGAACCAAGCACGGCGCGCCAACGTTTCCTTGCACGCGAGATCGAAGCTCGCCAGATTGAGGGACCACCATGCGCTTCAAGACCATCGTTGCCATTCTGCAGAACGAGCAGGACGCCGAGCGCGTGCTCGACTGCGCCATTCCGCTCGCCAGCCGCTTCGAGAGCCATCTGATCGGCATCCATGCCGAGGCGCTTCCGGTGCCCTATACTTCGGCGACCGGCTTCCCGGATACCGAGTTCCTGCAGGTCTCGGCCGACCTGAATCGGGAGCGGGCCGACAAGCTGCAGGCTGTCTTCCTGCGGAGCATTGAGGATTCCGGCCTCTCCTTCGAATGGCGCAGCCTGGAGAGTTTCTCCGGCGACAGCGCGCTGACCGGCATTTCGAGCGTGCGCGCCGCCGATCTGATCATTGCCGCCCAGCGCGATACGGGCGGCGACCCGAGCGCCGATGTCGATACGCTGGTCTATGATGCGGGCCGGCCGGTGCTGGTGGTGCCACATGCGGGTCCGCTGGTCACCACATTCAAACATGTGCTGCTCGCCTGGAACGGCAGCAAGGAAGCCGCCCGCGCCGCCTTCGACGCACTGCCCTTCATCATCGAGGCCGAGAAAACCGACATATTGGTCATCGATCCGCCCGACACGCTCGACGAAAGCCCGGAGGCCGCCGGCGCCGAAATCGCATCGGCCCTGTCGCGCCATGGCGCCAATGTCAGCGTCTCGGTGCAGAAATCGGGCGGCACCTCGGTCGACGACATGATCCAGAACCGGATCGCCGAGACCGGCGCCGATCTTCTGGTGCTTGGCGCCTACAGCCACTCCTGGCTGCGCCAATTGCTGTTTGGCGGGGTGACACGCACGGTGCTGCGCACAACGCAGGTGGCGGCCTTCCTGTCGCGATAAGTCCACAGCCATCGCAGCCGGTCGCCCTTGCCAAGCCCAGGGGTTTCCGTTTAATTCCGCGCGCATTCCCCTGTTTTTGTGCACGCGGTCTTCGCGTGCTGCGGAGTGCGCGAAAAATGTCCCTTCCCGAAAAAGCCTTYCCGGTCTCCTGGGACCAGTTCCAYCGCGACGCCCGTGCGCTTTCCTGGCGGCTTTCCGGCGCCAACAAGGGGCAATGGCGAGCGATCGTCTGCATCACCCGCGGCGGACTGGTCCCCGCGGCGATCATTGCGCGCGAGCTCGGCATCCGCGTCATCGAGACGGTCTGCGTCGCCTCCTATCATGACTACACCAGCCAGGGGCAGATGCAGGTACTGAAGGAGATTACGCCGGCATTGCTGGTCGACGACGGCGTCGGCGTGCTGATCATCGACGACCTGACCGACACCGGCAAGACGGCGGCGATCGTGCGCGCAATGATGCCCAAGGCGCATTTCGCCACCGTTTACGCCAAGCCGAAAGGCCGCCCGCTGGTCGACACTTTCGTCACCGAGGTCAGCCAGGACACCTGGATCTATTTCCCCTGGGATATGGGCTTCACCTATCAGAAGCCGATCGCCGACGACCACGCAGGTTGATTCGCAACACGCCGCTTTTTTCCAGTTAAGCCGCCACAGATGACAATATTTGCTTCCGCGGACGGGTCTGCGGGGCAGGATATCCTATCAAATCGACCCTTCTTGACGGGAATCGGCCAGCCTGACCAAAGTTTTTACTTTTATTGGTCACAATTAGCCGTAAGATTCGTAAGGCGGCAAACGATTCTGGAGGCTGGGGCTAGCTTCTCCGATGTTGACAAGGCCAACGACGCACAACCATCTGGCTGAAAGGGTCCGGCGACTCTTCGGCACCGCGCCGTGCCGCCTGCAAGTTGCCGCCCTGCCGTGGCGCGATACCGGAAATGGCGTCGAGATCATGCTGATCACCAGCCGTGATACTGGTCGCTGGGTGTTGCCGAAGGGCTGGCCGGAAGCCAGGGAGCCGCTCTGCGAGGCGGCGGCGCGTGAGGCCGGCGAGGAAGCCGGACTGCGCGGAAGCATCTCTCATCTCGAAGCCGGCCGTTACTTCTATGCCAAGGTGCTGGCATCGGGCGAAGAAGTGCCTTGCGAGGTGCTGGTGTTTCCACTGCACGTCGACAAGATCGCCGAGCGTTGGAAGGAAAAACGCTCCCGCACCCGCAAATGGGTCAATTCCAGCGAAGCGGTGCGTATGGTCAATGAACCCGACCTTTGCCAGATCATCGCCTATTTCTGCGCCGACCCGCATAGGTTTGCCTGAGCGACATCTTTCGCGTGTCCTACGGCGGATTCACAACCATGTGATGTGCCGCATGAATGGTTTGCTAATTTTTCATCGCTAAGAATCGATCAATATGGCGATTGATCGATGGCAAACTCCGTAGACCCACTTAAGCAAGAGTCCGACGCCTCCAAGCGCGAGCACCGTCCACGCGTGCTCAAGGGCGGTTCCGTCATCACCGGGATTCAAAATTCGGAAATCGGCGTTATGGTCCGCAACCAGCATGCGGGCGGCGCCGAGTTGAAGATACCGCTCGAGTCGCGGGTTCCCGATCGTTTCCTTCTCTATGTGCCGCTCGACGGCGTCGCCTATCGCTGCGAGGTTCGCTGGCGCCGCAACGATCGGGTCGGCGTSCAGTTCACCGGCACCGAGCCGAAGCCGAAGCTGCACTACGGCTGACATCGGGTGTATCGGCCTGACAGGCTTTGCGGTTGGCCGATCGCCGCCGACCAGTGCCTCCTGACTGTCAACGACAGCAACCCGCCGGCCGAAACGATAATCGCAGCGGCGCATTTCTATCCCCGTTATCCACATGTGTGACACACAAGATGTTGGGGTCACAAAAGCTACGCAAACGAATCCTTGACGRCGCAAAMCGAGTCGCCTTTTATASGCCATGYGCTCYTGTTGAGRGYGCGACCGGWRAGTTYYKAGCCCGGTCTTTTTCCCGGATTWTGTGCGTTTTTGCCCRSATTTYCGCCTGTTTACGAGGCCGGCGGAAGCGTTGGGATTGTGGGGTGGTGGGGCGACGAAAGGGAGAATTGTCGGACTGGAATAAATTGTCTGTTAATACTATATTTAGTGTTTGCAGGTAGGTTCGACGCTAGATAGTGTGAATTTCCCTCGAGTGAGGGAATCGAAAAAATCAGATTTGAGGGACCCGCGAGGTTCTCCGGTGCGTTGTGACAGAGGCTTCTTAAGGAGCCCAGGTAGCAAGTGCTGGGGGAGATCGCGAAATGGAGAGCCGGCCGTTTTCGAACGCCGGCAGACGGCGGACATGCGCGTTTCGCATTGGGGGCAGAAATCCCCTGACGAAAGCGCTATATATAGACAAAAGGACCGGACCAATGCGCATCGAGCGTCGCTTCACCAAGCCAGGCCAATCAGCTTATGCGGAGATCGAATTCCGCAAGGCCCTTTCCGAGATCAAGAATCCGGATGGCTCGGTGGTGTTCCGCTTGGACAACATCGATGTGCCGGCGCAGTTCTCCCAGGTCGCCGCCGACATCCTGGCGCAGAAATATTTCCGCAAGGCTGGTGTCCCCGCGCGGCTGAAGAAGGTCGAGGAGAACGACGTCCCCTCCTTCCTGTGGCGCTCCATTGCCGACGAGGCCGAGCTTGCCAAGCTGCCGGAAGCCGAGCGCTACGGGTCCGAGATCGATGCCCGCCAGGTCTTCGACCGGCTGGCCGGCACCTGGACCTATTGGGGCTGGAAGGGCGGCTACTTCAAGACGTCGGAGGAAGACGCGCGCGCTTTCCGCGATGAGCTTGCCTATATGCTGGCCACCCAGCGCGTCGCACCGAATTCGCCGCAATGGTTCAACACCGGCCTGCATTGGGCCTACGGCATCGACGGCCCGAGCCAGGGCCACTTCTATGTCGACCCCTTCACCGGCAAGCTGACCAAGTCGAAGTCTTCCTACGAGCACCCGCAGCCGCATGCCTGCTTCATCCAGGGCGTGCAGGACGACCTCGTCAACGAGGGCGGCATCATGGAYCTGTGGGTGCGTGAAGCGCGCCTGTTCAAATACGGCTCCGGCACCGGTTCGAACTTCTCGMTGCTGCGCGGCGAAGGCGAAAAGCTGTCCGGCGGCGGCCGTTCGTCCGGCCTGATGAGCTTCCTCAAGATCGGCGACCGCGCGGCGGGCGCCATCAAGTCGGGCGGCACGACGCGCCGCGCCGCCAAAATGGTCATCGTCGACGCCGACCACCCCGATATCGAGGAATTCATCGACTGGAAGGTCAATGAAGAGCAGAAGGTCGCCTCGCTGGTGACCGGCTCCAAGATCGTCAAGAAGCATCTTGAGTTGATCATGAAGGCCTGCGTCAATTGCGAAGGCAATGGCGACGATTGCTTCGATCCGGCTATCAACACGGCGCTGAAGCGCGAGATCAAGGCGGCCAAGAAGGACGCGGTGCCGGAGAACTACATCTACCGCGTCATCCAGTTCGCCAAGCAGGGCTACACCTCGATGTCGTTCAAGACCTACGACACCGACTGGGATTCGGACGCCTATCTGACGGTTTCGGGCCAGAACTCCAACAATTCGGTGTCGCTGAAGGACAATTTCCTGCGCGCCGTCGAGCAGGACGCCGACTGGCACCTGACCGCCCGCAAGGACGGCAAGGTGTTGAAGACGCTGAAGGCGCGAGATCTCTGGGAAAAGATCGGCTACGCCGCCTGGGCATCGGCCGATCCGGGCCTGCACTTCAACACGACGATGAACGACTGGCACACCTGCGCTTCCGCCGGTGCGATCCGGGCCTCCAACCCGTGCTCGGAATACATGTTCCTCGACGACACGGCCTGCAACCTCGCCTCGATCAACCTGCTGCCCTACCGCAATGGTGACGGCACGATCGACATCGCTGCCTACGAGCATACGGTGCGGCTGTGGACCATCGTCCTCGAAATCTCGGTGATGATGGCGCAGTTCCCGTCGAAGGAGATCGCCAAGCAGTCCTACGAATACCGCACGCTCGGCCTGGGCTACGCCAATATTGGCGGCCTGCTGATGACYTCGGGCATTCCCTATGACTCSGACGAAGGCCGCGCSATCTGCGCMGCACTCACCGCGATCATGACCGGCAYSGCCTATGCCACKTCKGCCGARATGGCCGSYGAGCTCGGCGCCTTYGCCGACTACGACCGCAAYGCSCAGAACATGCTGCGCGTCATGCGCAACCATCGCCGTGCCGCCTATGGCGASAAGSASGGCTAYGAGAAGCTGGCCGTCAATCCGGTGCCGCTGGTCGCTTCCGACCTCAAGCAGGAGGCGCTTGTCGAGCATGCGAAAGCCGCCTGGGACCGCGCCATCGAGCTTGGCGAGGAGCACGGCTACCGCAACGCGCAGGCAACCGTCATCGCGCCGACCGGCACGATCGGCCTGGTCATGGATTGCGACACCACCGGCATCGAGCCTGACTTCGCGCTGGTGAAGTTCAAGAAGCTCGCTGGCGGCGGCTACTTCAAGATCATCAACCGCGCCGTGCCGGAAGCATTGCGTACGCTCGGCTATTCCGAAGCCCAGCTGGCCGAGATCGAGGCCTATGCGGTCGGCCACGGCAATCTCAACCAGGCGCCGGCAATCAACCCCGGCTCGCTCAAGGCAAAAGGCTTCACCGACGACAAGATCACCGCACTCAATGCGGCGCTGAAGTCGGCCTTCGACATCAAGTTCGTCTTCAACCAGTGGACGCTCGGCGCCGACTGGGTGAAGGAGACCTTTGGCTTCACCGACGAGCAGCTCAACGACTTCTCGTTCGAGATCCTGCCGGCGCTGGGCTTCTCCCGCAAGGACATCGAGGCCGCGAACATCCATGTCTGCGGTGCGATGACTTTGGAAGGCGCGCCCTTCCTCAAGGCCGAACACCTCGCCGTGTTCGACTGCGCCAGCCCGTGCGGCAAGATCGGCAAGCGCTCGCTGTCGATCAACAGCCACATCCAGATGATGGCGGCGGCGCAGCCCTTCATCTCCGGCGCCATCTCCAAGACCATCAACATGCCCAACGATGCGACGGTGGAAGACGCCAAGGGCGCCTACATGCTGTCGTGGAAGCTGGCGCTGAAGGCCAACGCGCTTTACCGCGACGGCTCGAAGCTGTCGCAGCCGCTCAATGCCTCGCTGCTCGCCGATGGCGAGGAGGATGAGGACGATGCGGYSGAGCAGCTGATCGMGGCCCCGGCCGCGGCACGTGCAGCACAGATCACCGAGCGGATCGTCGAGCGCATCATCGAGCGCGTGTCGCGCGAGCAGGAAAAGCTGCCCGGTCGCCGCAAGGGTTATACCCAGAAGGCCAAGATCGGTGGCAACACCATCTTCCTGCGCACCGGCGAATATGATGATGGCCGCCTGGGCGAGATCTTCATCGACATGAACAAGGAGGGTGCCACGCTGCGTGGCCTTCTCAACAACTTCGCCATCGCGATTTCGCTCGGCCTGCAGTACGGCGTGCCGCTCGACGAATATGTGCACGCCTTCACCTTCACCAAGTTCGAGCCGGCCGGCATGGTCATCGGCAACGACGCCATCAAGAGCGCGACGTCGATCCTCGACTACGTGTTCCGTGAGCTGGCGATCTCCTATCTCGGCCGCAACGACCTCGCCCATGTCGACCAGTCGGATTTCTCCAACACCGCACTTGGCCGTGGCATCAGCGAAGGCAAGACCGACGCCGTCTCCAAGGGCCTGACCCGCGGTTCGCCGGTGAAGCTGGTGTCGAGGGCAATCGGCAACGAGCCGAAAGGCTTTGCCGGCTCCACCACCCCTGCCCGCTCGGCGCCGACCGCCTTCTCCGGCTCCAATGTGCTGGCGCTGAAGCCGGCCAGCGACGAGGCGGTCGCCTACAAGCGCGACTATGAGGATCGCGCCAAGGAACTGGCCGAAGACATCGCCTTCGAGGAAGCGGCGGGGGCTGCTTCCGACACCACGGCGGCACTGTTCACYGACGCCGCMGCSAAYGAAGCGGCCGARGCRAARAAACTCGCCGCCGACCGCCGYGCCAGGTCRCTGCTGCAAGGCTACACCGGCAATTCCTGCTCCGAGTGCCAGAACTTCACCATGGTGCGGAACGGGACTTGTGAGAAGTGTGACACGTGCGGCGCYACGAGCGGGTGCAGCTGAGGGATTACCGGGAAAGCCCCAACAACGGCACCACTAGGACTCGGCTCCCAATACGCGAAAACGTGTTGGGAGCTGATTTTCGCAATGGCACCAGAACCGAAGCAACAGCACTACATCCCAGAGACCTACTCTAAGCACTTTTCCAACGAAAAGGGGCACATCACCGTTTATGACACGTGGGACAATTGCAGAGTTTTTTCCACGTCCCCAAAGGCAGTTTTCAAAGAGAAATACCTATATTCTCAGCCGGTTCACGCTGAAGGGCGCTTTGACAATGCCATGGAGCGGCTTTTCTCGGACAAAATAGAGAGCGGCTGGGACCAAACTGTCAGACTCATCTGCGGAAAGAAGGAACTCTCGAGAGGCGAGATTGCGCAGTTTATCGAGTTCCTTCTATCTATGCGATGCCGCGTGCCGAATGCGCTCAGAGCAGTCATGCAATTGTTGCGAGATTCTGTCGTGCAAGTTTCCGGTCAAATTTCCGAACCTGTGCCAGACGTTTTATTGACAGCTTACCGCAAGGCAACGGGAAATCTTTCGAGTTCGGTTGGAATGCAAGATATATTGGATTCCGGAATCGTCAAAATAGGCATAGACCCGCATACTGCTATCCTATCAATGCATAATATTGTTCAAGGCATGTCTTCTGTAATGGATCGCTTAAAAGTTCCGACGTTCCTGCACAACAAGACAGACGTTGATTTTATCTCTAGCGACAATCCGGTTTGTTACTTCATAGCAGGCGCACATTTAGATCAAATCATTCCCTACGACGTAAAAAAATCAGATGAATTCGAATTGATTTTTCCGATAACTCCGCGCGTCGCAATGTGCGTTGATTCCCGAAGAAAGACATCTACACCAC
>NZ_JBFUGJ010000152.1:0-13736 GCF_056402975.1 Mesorhizobium sp. P3_A9
CGCTTCGGCTGGGCGTTGATCACGGCCTCTATTGTCTGGGCTGCTGCTGGGCGCTGATGGCTCTGCTGTTCGTCGGCGGAGTCATGAACATCCTGTGGATCGCCGGCATCGCCATCCTCGTTCTCCTGGAAAAGACAGTCACGGCCGGGCAGTGGATCCCGCGCATTTCCGGCGTGTTGATGGTGGCGGCAGGCGCGTGGCTCATCTCGCGCGCGCTTTGACGGCGCGTGTCTGACAACAGTCTTCGGACGAGCCAATTCATCCCGCATCCCAGATCAGTCATGCCAGGTTGGTGCCAGGGATGGATTTCGCCGCTGGCCCGCATTTGCGTTGAATGCGCTTTGCCGACTTTATTCGCGCCGTGACTAAATCGCGGGCGCGTTTGTCTGCAATTCGGGCATTTCCGGCAATCGATTTTCAAACACGTTCGGATTCGGTCATTTCCCTTGACCTCACGAGAATTATCGCCTTCGATGCTCTTCGTGAATGGGAGGCGGCGCGTCGGTTACGATGCGGGATTCCGGGAATGGGCTGGAATGGGAGCTGCGTTCACACGGGAAAAAAGATCAGGGTTTGCCTGAAAAACAGAGAAAAGGGTCTGTGGGTCATGAAACATATTGCTATCGGCATTCTTGGCGCCGCTACGCTTGGACTGATGGCGTCGACCGCGTCGGCTACGACGCTCGATACCGTCAAGGCGAAGGGCTTCATCCAATGCGGCGTCTCGACCGGTCTGGCCGGCTTCTCGGCGCCGGACGACAAGGGTGAGTGGCAGGGCATCGACGCGGATTTCTGTCGCGCCGTGGCCGCCGCTGTCTTCGGTGACGGCACCAAGGTCAAGTTTACGCCGCTCAGCGCCAAGGAACGCTTCACCGCGTTGCAGTCCGGCGAGGTCGACATCCTGTCGCGCAACACCACCTGGACCATCAACCGCGACACCGCACTCGGCCTGAACTTTGTCGGCGTCACCTACTATGACGGTCAGGGCTTCATGATCAACGCCAAGAAGCTGCCGGGCGTCAATTCGGCGCTCCAGCTTTCCGGCGCCGCCGTTTGCGTGCAGAGCGGCACCACCACCGAGCTCAATCTCGCCGACTACTTCAAGGCGAACAAGATGGAGTACAATCCGGTCGTCTTCGAAAAGCTSGAAGAGGTCAACGCCGCYTATGACGCCGGCCGCTGCGACGTCTACACCACCGACCAGTCGGGCCTCTAYGGCATCCGCCTGACRCTGGSGKCACCGGCCGATCAYGTCGTGCTGCCCGAGATCATCTCCAAGGAGCCGCTCGGMCCGGCMGTGCGCCARGGCGACGATCAGTGGTACCACATCGTCAAGTGGACCTATTTCGCGCTGTTGCAGGCGGAAGAACTCGGCATCACCAAGGCCAATGTCGATGAAATGAAGAACTCCCCCAGCCCGGAGATCAAGCGTGTGCTCGGCCAGGAAGCCGACACCAAGATCGGTACCGATCTCGGCGTCTCCAACGACTGGGTGGTCAACATCGTCAAGTCCGTCGGCAACTATGGAGAACTGTTCGACCGCAATGTCGGCTCGGGTAGCCCGCTCAAGATCGCCCGCGGCATCAATGCGCTGTGGACCAAGGGCGGCCTGCAATACGCTCCGCCGATCCGCTGACCGAAATGTGATCCGGGTGGCAGATCGTCTGCCTCCCGGTTTCTCTTTCCAGGGGATGGTCGAATGGCATCGCAGGAAGTTCTTCGCGAGGCGCCAAGTCGCGCTTCTCTTATAAACGACCCCAAAGTCCGCAGCATTTTCTATCAATGCCTGGTCGTTGCCTTGCTGGTGTCGGGTGTCTGGTGGATTGTCCACAACACCATCGTGAACCTCGCAAATCTCCACATTGCTTCCGGCTTCGGCTTTCTGAGGGGCCGCGCCGGTTTCGACATCTCTGACACGCCCATCGCCTATACGTCGGACTCAACCTATTTCCGCGCGATTCTTGTCGGCTTGATCAACACGTTGATCGTCGCCTTTGTCGGCATCATCACGGCCACCATCATCGGCTTTATCGTCGGCATCGGCCGGCTGTCGAAAAACTGGCTGATCCAGAAGATCTGCACCGTCTATGTCGAGGTGTTCCGCAACATCCCGCCGCTGCTGGTCATCTTCTTCTGGTATTCCGGCGTGCTGGCCGTGTTGCCGGCGCCGCGCGACAGCTATCATCTGCCTTTCGGATCCTTCCTTAACCAGCGCGGCTTCTATTTTCCGCGCGCTATCTGGGGAGATGGCTCCTGGCTGATCCTGGTGGGTCTGCTTGTCGGCATCGCCATGGCGTGGTTCGTCGCCCGCAAGGCGCAYCAGCGGCAGATGGCGACCGGCCAGCAATTCCCGGTGTTCTGGACRTCGCTSGCGYTGATTGTCGGRCTGCCGCTGCTCGCCTACGTGCTAAGCGGCTTTCCGCTGACCTTCGATTTTCCCAAGCAGTCCACCTTCAACCTGAGTGGCGGTTTCGTCGTCAAGCCGGAGTTTCTGTCGCTCTATCTGGCGCTGTCGTTTTATACCGCCGCCTTCATTTCCGAGATAGTGCGCGCCGGCATTCGGGGCGTTGCCAAGGGCCAGAGCGAGGCCTCGGCGGCGCTTGGCCTGCGTTCCGGCCAGGCGTTGCGGTTGGTGGTGGTACCGCAGGCCATGCGCATCGTCATTCCGCCACTGGCCAGCCAGTATCTCAACCTGACCAAGAATTCCTCGCTCGCCATCGCCATCGGCTATCCCGACCTGACGGCGACGGCCGGAACAGTGCTCAACCAGACCGGCCAGGCTGTGGAATGCGTGGTCATCATGATGGTGATCTATCTGGCCATCAGCATTCTGACCTCGCTGCTGATGAACTGGTTCAATGCCAAAATGGCTCTGGTGGAGAGGTAAGGACATGCAAGAACATGATATGTCCTGGGTACGCACCGAAATGATGCTGGCGCAACCGGCGCCTGCCGGTGTCACGGGCCTCAGCGCGTGGGTGCGAAGGAACCTTATCGCCTCGGTAGGCGATACCATTATGACCATAATCGGTCTCGCGCTGGTGGTGATGATCCTCCCGCAGATCATCAACTGGGCCTTCATCAACGCTGTCTGGACAGGACCGAACCGGACCGTATGCGCCACGGTAACGCAGGGCGGAATTCAGCCGGACGGCTGGTCTGGCGCCTGCTGGGCCTTTGTGAACGCCAAGTTCGGCCAGTTCATGTTCGGAACCTATCCGATCGAGGAGCGCTGGAGGCCGATTCTGGTTGGCATATTGCTCGTCGTGCTCATGGTGCCGATGCTGATACCGAGCGTGCCGCGCAAGGGCCTCAACGCCCTGCTTCTGATCGTCGGTTTACCTGTTGTGGCGTTCTTCCTGCTGGTGGGCGGCGTGTTCGGTCTGGAACCTGTCGAAACCGCACGGTGGGGCGGCCTGCTGGTGACGCTGTCGCTGTCTTTCGTGGCCATCGTCGTGTCGTTGCCACTTGGCATCGTACTGGCGCTTGGCCGGCGCTCCAAAATGCCGATCGTCAAGATGCTGTGCGTCATTTTCATCGAAGCCGTGCGCGGCATTCCGCTGATCACCGTTCTGTTCATGGCCAGCGTCATGCTGCCGCTGTTCCTGCCGCCGGGCGTCACCTTCGACAAGTACCTGCGCGCGCTCATCGGCGTGTCGCTGTTTGCGGCCGCCTATATGGCCGAAGTGGTGCGCGGCGGCCTGCAGGCGATTCCCAAGGGGCAGTATGAAGGCGCCGATTCGCTCGGTCTCGGCTATTGGCAGAAGATGTATTTCATCGTCATGCCGCAGGCGCTGAAGCTGGTCATCCCAGGCATCGTCAACACCTTTATCGGCATGTTCAAGGACACCAGCCTGGTCACCATCATCTCGATGTTCGACCTCCTTGGCATCGTCAAGCAGAACTTCTCCGACGCCAATTGGGCGACGGCGCAGACGGCCAAGTCCGGTCTGATCTTTGCCGCCTTCGTCTTCTGGCTGTTCTGCTTCGGCATGTCGCGCTATTCAATGTACACCGAACGCCGGCTCGACACCGGCCACAAACGCTGATGCATGTCGCCCAAAAGTGTGTTGCGGTTTTTTGTGATAACGACATGCATCATAACCAAAGATAAGAAAACAAGGGGACCCTGTCATGGCCACCGAAAATGCCGTCAGCGCGGAAGAGATCAAGGTCAACGCCGCCAAGATGCACATCTCGACCACCGATGTCGCCATCGACATCATCGCCATGCACAAATGGTATGGCGAGTTCCATGTGCTGAAGGACATTAATCTGAAAGTGATGCGCGGCGAACGCATCGTCATCTGCGGGCCGTCCGGCTCCGGCAAATCGACGATGATCCGCTGCATCAACCGGCTGGAGGAGCACCAGAAGGGCAAGATCATCGTCGACGGCAAGGAACTGACCAACGATCTGAAGAAGATCGACGAGGTGCGCCGCGAGGTCGGCATGGTGTTCCAGCATTTCAACCTGTTCCCGCATCTGACCATCCTGGAGAACTGCACGCTGGCGCCGATCTGGGTGCGCAAGACGCCGAAGAAGCAGGCCGAGGAAATCGCCATGCATTTCCTCAAGCGCGTGAAAATTCCCGAGCAGGCCAACAAATATCCCGGCCAGTTGTCGGGCGGTCAGCAGCAGCGCGTGGCGATCGCCCGCTCGCTGTGCATGAACCCGCGCATCATGCTGTTCGACGAGCCGACCTCGGCGCTCGACCCGGAGATGATCAAGGAAGTGCTKGAGACCATGGTCGGCCTGGCCGAAGAGGGCATGACCATGCTGTGCGTCACCCACGAGATGGGCTTTGCCCGCAAGGTCGCTAACCGGGTGATCTTCATGGATCAGGGCCAGATCGTCGAGCAGAACACGCCGGCCGAATTCTTCGACCACCCGCGCCACGAGCGCACGAAACTGTTCCTGTCGCAGATACTGCACTAGGCTTTCAGTGAACCAAGGGAGAGCCCGGCCGAAACAGTGCCGGGCTCTTTTGCGTATGATGGGCAGGAGGCGGGCGGTTCGTGTCGCGCCGGGATGCGTTTGCGGGGCCGCCATTCATGAAAAAGCTCGGCCGTTTTCTGGGTCTGCTGCTGATCGCAGTCGCGCTCGCCGTGACGCTCGGCACTTTTGTGCCGCGGCCGCTCTGGCAAACAGCCGGCGACAAGTCTTCGACGCGTCATATCCTGGTGCTGAGGAACCCGATCCATACCGACATCGCCATTCCGGTCGAAGATGCCGTGCGTCAGCGCTTTCATTTTCTGGTCGAAGCCGGCATCCCGGCCGACGCGCCGGAGGTGCGCTACATCGTCTTCGGCTGGGGCGGCCGCGCCTTCTATCTGGAAACGCCGACCTGGTCTGAGCTCAAGGCTGTTCCAGTGATGAAGGCGCTGACCCTCGATGCGTCGGTCATGCATGTCGATGTCGCCGGCGATATTGTCGAACCGCATCCCGATGTCGCAGGCTTCGACATCGGTGATGGCCAGTTCGCGGCATTGCTTGATTTCATCCAGGCCAGTTTTCAGCGGGGACCGAGCGGCCCGATCCATATCCAGAATGCCGCTTATTCCAGATTCGACGGCTTCTTCGAAGCCAACGGCCATTTCAACGCACTTGTCGGCTGCAACACCTGGACCGCCGCCGCGCTGCGCACCGCTGGCCTGCGTACCGGCTGGTGGAACCCGCTGCCGGTTTCGCTGGGGCTGTCGATGCGGCTGTATAATTGAACCAGGCGTCTACCCGTTCAGCCAGTTTTGCGATCCTGTCTCGTCACATACTCACGTAGTGCCTTGTTGATAGCACTTTGATAGCCACGACCATCGGCCGTGCGTCTTTTGAACCAGGCGACAAGATCGGAATCGAGGCGAAGGGTCAGCTGCTGCTTGATCGGTTTGAAATAAGGATTTCGAACAGCGTTCTGCCAGAACTCTTCCGTCAATTCCGGGATATCACTGGTATCGACATCGTCTTCGGGACGCGCCTTCAAAGCCGCAATTTCTGCCTTCTGGGTTTCCGTCAGCGGAGGCGGATTGGTCGGATCAAACTTATATCGAACGACTTTGCGCATAACGTTTTCTTTCTACCGGCGTGGCCCGCCGCGCTGAAATGATCCGGATCACCTCTATGCCGTCTTCTTCCCTATCGGCGTGGGCTACCAACAAAACAAACGCGCCATCAACCACGCCCGTCGTCTGCCAGCGGTATTCGCCGTCGTCGACTCTGTCCTGTTCAACCAGTGCGAAGGGATCGGAGAAAACGCGAACGGCAGTCTCGAAACTCACGCCATGTTTGCGCAGATTTGACCTAGCCTTTTCCGAATCCCATTCAAATCGCAATTCTTCCATGTGACGTAACCACAAAAATGTAACTACAAATAGTCAGTACGTCAAGGTTGGCTGGTCTCGACGCACCTACCGCCTGACAATCTTCTGTTCCTCCCAGCCATAGAGCCAATCCAGGTCCGCACCGAGTTTCTCTGCTGGCCGTGTCGCCAGCACCAGGTTTCGTGCAATCGCTACCGGACCCCACGCATGCCACGCGAGCCGGTTGAGCGCGCCGCGCTTGCGCACCTTTTCGACGCGCCGCCGCCGCAGGTTCTCCCAGATGGTGAGGCTCTGCTTCGGGTCGCCTGGAAAGTCGGCGACGAGATTGGCAAGCATCGCCGCGTCCTCGATAGCCATTGCCGCGCCCTGTGCCGCGAACGGCGTCATCGCATGAGCTGCGTCGCCGATCAGCGCGATGCCCTGCGGACTCGCCCACCGCGGTTGTTCAACGGTATGGATCGGAAAGGCCGTCCAGGGGCCGGCCAATGCGACAAGTCTTCCCAACGCCTGCACGGTACCGCGCATGGCTCCCCCAAGGATGGCGGGGTCGGCATGGCCCGACCAGCCTTCCGCGATGCGCTCGCCCCTGGTGAAGGCGGCAAGATTGAAGGCGCTGCCTTTGCGGACGGGATAGGCGACCATGTGGAAGCCGGGATGGAGGAAAGTGGTGACGCAGTCGGCAGCGCCAATGGCGGCAAAGGCCTGTCCGGCGGGGCTGTCGGTCGCCACGGTTGCGCGCCATGCCAGTTCGCCGGAAAAATGGCTTGACGCAAACCCGCTTTTCGAACCGGCGAGCCCGCGCACCGATGACCACACGCCATCGGCGCCGACCAGCAGAAAGCCATGCGTCTCGGTGGTGTCGCCTCCGGTCTCCACACTTGCCGTGACGCCATGGGGACCAGTGGCAATTTGGCCAACGCGTGCGCCGGTTGTGAGATGGATATCAGGCATCTCGGCAACACGCGCCATCAGTGCGCTCTGCAGGTCGGCCCGGTGCGCGACGAGATAGGGAGCGCCCCAGCGGCTTTCCCCGGCTTGTCCCAACGGTACCCGCGCGAGTTCTCGCAGCGTCCTTGCGTCCTTCAGCACCACGGCCTCCGGCCGCACCGCTGCCGGCAGAAGCCGGTCGAGCACGCCGAGTTGGCGCAGGATCCGTGTCGCGTTGGGAGAGAGCTGGATGCCGGCGCCTGCCGCTTCCAGGCGCTGTGCCTGTTCGAAAACCTGCACAGGGTAGCCACGTTCGGCAAAGGCAATGGCTGCGGTCAGCCCGGCGACGCCGGCTCCGGCGATGACGACTTGCCGGGAGCGCGTGTCGTCCATCAGGGCTGTCGCGAAAGAATCAGGCGGCCTGGTCGATGTAGAGGCAGCCGGCCGGCAGCGTTTCCGACGCCTTCAGCTTCGGCGAATAGCGGTAGAGCGTCGAGCAATAGGGGCAGACTTTCTCATTGTCGTCGCCCATGTCGAGAAACACATGCGGATGGTCGAAAGGCGGGTTGGCGCCCGTGCACATGAATTCCTTGACCCCGATGTCGATCGCCGGATGGCCCGCATCGTTCTGGAAATGGGGAATGGAACCGCCTGCCATCGTCGTCTCCTTAACGCAGTCACGCATGCATCTGGATCATAWCARGTCTCTTTGCAAGATCGATGAAATSAAACTGTCGCAAAAGCCTGTCAGAGGATAAGTTAAGCCGGTTAAGCGCGTGAGCGCGGACGCAAAGCGATTCCGCGACCGATCATGCGTCACAACGGCATGTTAGAGCGTCCATCGCCATCTGGCGGCGCTGCAAAAGGAACGGTTACGGGCAGGAACATGAACGAACTGAAGCCGGTGCAGAGCGAATTCGTCAATGTCGAGGTGGCCAGTTCGGAAGGCGGCAACCCCGATCGCTTCGTCAACCGCGAGTTTTCCTGGCTGCAGTTCAATCGCCGCGTGCTCGAAGAATCGCTGAACACCCATCATCCGCTGCTGGAGCGTGTGCGCTTCCTGTCGATCTCGGCAGCCAATCTCGATGAGTTCTTCATGGTGCGTGTCGCTGGCCTTGCGGGCCAGGTGCGCGAAGGAATCACGCTGAAAAGCCCCGATGGCCGCACGCCCGAGCAGCAGCTCGAACAATTGCTGCGCGAGGTTGAACGGCTGCAGGAAGACCAGCAGAAGAGCCTTTCGGCACTCACAGTGTTGCTCAACAAGGAAGGCATCGAGAGCATCACCCGCGACGCTCTGACCAAGGACGAGAAGGTCTGGCTGGAGGACCATTTCCAGGACCAGGTGTTTCCGGTGCTCACCCCGCTGTCGATCGACCCGGCGCATCCGTTCCCGTTCATTCCCAATCTCGGCTTCTCGATGGCGTTGCAGCTGCGCCACCGCAAGAATGGCGAGGAGATGAGTGCGCTCTTGCGCCTGCCGGTGGCGCTGAAGCGCTTCATCCGTTTGCCCGATCGCAAGCACCATGTCCGCTTCATTCCGCTGGAAGAGGCGGTCGGCCTCTATATCGGCAAGCTGTTTCCGGGCTACGAGGTCAAGGGTTCCGGCACGTTCCGCATCATTCGAGACAGCGATATCGAGGTCGAGGAGGAGTCGGAAGATCTCGTGCGCCTGTTCGAGACGGCGCTGAAACGCCGCCGCCGTGGTTCGGTGATCCGCATCGAATTCGACAAGCTGATGCCTGGCGAACTGCGCGAATTCGTCGCTGGCGAGCTCGGTGTCTCATCGAGCCGTATCAGCGTGCTCACCGGACCGCTGGCGCTCAGCCAGATCTCCGAGATTGTCTCCATCCCCCGCGATGACCTGAAGTTCACGCCCTACAATCCGCGCTTTCCCGAGCGCATCCGTGAGCATGGCGGCGACTGTTTTGCCGCCATTCGCGAGAAGGACATCGTCGTCCACCACCCCTATGAATCCTTCGACGTCGTCGTGCAGTTCCTGCGCCAGGCGATGGCCGATCCCGAAGTGGTGGCGATCAAGCAGACGCTTTACCGCACCTCCAACGACAGCCCGATCGTGCGCGCGCTGGTCGACGCGGCAGAGGCCGGCAAGTCGGTGACCGCGCTTGTCGAGCTCAAGGCCCGGTTCGACGAAGAAGCCAACATCCGCTGGGCGCGCGATCTCGAGCGCGCCGGCGTGCAGGTCGTGTTCGGCTTCCTCGAGTTGAAGACCCACGCCAAAATGTCGCTGGTGGTGCGGCGCGAGGATGGCAAGCTGCGCAACTACGTGCATCTCGGCACTGGCAACTACCACCCGGTCACCGCGCGTATCTACACTGACCTGTCCTTCTTCACCACCGATCCGACGATCGCCCGCGATGTCGCCCAGCTGTTCAATTTCATCACCGGCTACGCCGAGCCGACCGATGAAATGCGGATCGCGATCTCGCCATTCACGCTGAGAAGCCGCATCCTGAAGCACATTTCCGACGAAGTCGCCCATGCGCTGGAAGGAAAGCCGGCGCGCATCTGGATGAAGATGAACGCGCTTGTCGACCCGATCATCATCGACGCGCTTTACGATGCCAGCCGCGTCGGGGTGGAAATCGACCTCGTCGTGCGCGGTATCTGCTGCCTGCGGCCGCAGGTGCCGGGCCTGTCGGAAAACATCAGGGTCAAGTCGATCGTCGGCCGGTTCCTCGAACACAGCCGCATCTATTGTTTCGGCAACGGCCATGGCCTGCCCTCGGATGAAGCGATCGTCTACATCTCCTCGGCCGACCTGATGCCGCGCAATCTCGATCGCCGCGTCGAAACCATGGTGCCGATCACCAATCCAACTGTGCATGAACAGATCCTGGGCCAGATCATGCTGGGCAACATCATGGACAATCAGCAAAGTTTCGACGTATTGGCAGATGGAACCTCCCGGCGCGTGGTGCTGGAGGAGGGCGAGGAACCGTTCAACGCGCAGGAATATTTCATGACCAATCCGAGCCTGTCGGGACGGGGTGACGCGCTGAAGTCGCATGCGCCCAAACGCATTGCGCAGTTCAAGCGCCGCAAGAAGAACGCCGCAGCGTCCACCTGATGCTGTCTGATTCCCAGGGCCGGCTGCAGGACCGCCGACCGCTGTCCATCATCGACATCGGGTCGAATTCGATCCGCCTCGTTGTCTATGAAGGGCTGGCGCGCTCGCCGACCATGCTGTTCAACGAAAAGATGCTGGCAGGTCTTGGCCGCGGCATCGTTTCGACCGGCAAACTCGACCCCGAGGCGGTGACGCGCTCGATGGAAGAGTTCCGCCGCTTTCGCGCGCTGTCCGATCAGGCCGGCTCCGAGCATATGTATGTCTTGGCTACCGCCGCCGCGCGCGAGGCGATCAACGGCCCCGATTTCATTCACCGCGCCGAAGAGGTGCTGAAGACCGAGATCCGCGTCATCAGCGGGCGCCAGGAAGCCCATTATTCGGCGCTTGGTGTCATTTCGGGCTTCCATCCGGCCAATGGCATTGCCGGCGATCTGGGCGGCGGCAGCCTCGAACTCGTCGACGTCAATGGCGAGGCGATCGGTGACGGCATAACGCTGCCGCTCGGTGGCCTGCGTCTGCAGGACATGGCGAAGAATTCGCTCACCCAGGCGCAGAAGATCGCGCGCGACGAGTTGGCGCGGGCCAAGCTGTTGAAGGGCGGGCAGGGCCGGCCCTTTTACGCCGTCGGCGGCACCTGGCGAAACCTCGCCCGGTTGCACATGGAGATGAACAACTACCCGCTCGGCGTCATGCACCATTACGAGATGTCAGCCGACAGTGCGGCGAACTTTCTCAAGCAGGTGGCCAAAGCCGAGATCGAGAAGGTCAAGGGGATCGAAGGCGTTTCGAAGAACCGCCGCTCGCTGCTGCCCTATGGCGCCATCGTGTTGCAGGAGATCATGGCGGCGATGCAGCCGTCGAAGATCATCGTCTCGGCGCTCGGCGTACGAGAAGGCTTTCTCTATTCGCTGCTCGATGAGGCGGAGCAGAAGGCCGATCCGTTGATTTCGGCGTCCGAGGAGCTCGCCCGGTTGCGCTCGCGCTCCGTCACCCATGCGCACGAGCTGGTCGACTGGACGGCCAAATCCTTTGCCGCCTTCGGCATCGACGAGACCGAGGACGAGGCGCGCTACCGCCACGCAGCCGCATTGCTGGCCGATATCGGCTGGCGTGCGCATCCCGAATATCGCGGCAGGCAGTCGCTCAACATTATTGCCCATGCCTCTTTCTACGGCGTCGACCATCCCGGCCGTGCCTTCCTGGCTTTGGCCAGCGCCTATCGTCACGACGGCATCTTCAACGAATCCATCGCACCCGAAATCAAGGCGCTGGCTACGCCACGCTACCTTGAGCGGGCCCGGGTGCTGGCGGCGATGATGCGGGTGGTCTATCTGCTGACGGCCTCGATGCCCGGCATCATGCCTAGGCTGAAATGGGAACAGCGCGCCAACGGCGTGCTGGCGCTGGTGTTGCCGGCGTCGCTCTCCGACCTCTACGGCGAGCGGCCGGCCGGCCGCTTGGCGCAATTGGCGCGGATCACCAACCGCAGGCTGGTGCTGGCGGTCGAGGGCGGGCCGAGCGTGTCGGTGAAGTAGCATCGGGAGCCGTGTTCCCTGGGGCGGATCGGAAGAGGGCGACGACTGGGGGCGGCGGGGCGGAGAAAATACATGAAATGCAGCCAGATATTGCTGTTGTTGCTTTCAGCCCTCGGCTTTTTGGGCGTCGGATCAGCAAGAGCGCAGACGCTTTACACCTTG
This sequence comes from Mesorhizobium sp. P3_A9, assembly GCF_056402975.1. Lineage (NCBI taxonomy): Bacteria > Pseudomonadati > Pseudomonadota > Alphaproteobacteria > Hyphomicrobiales > Phyllobacteriaceae > Mesorhizobium > Mesorhizobium sp. P3_A9. The sequence goes on from NZ_JBFUGJ010000152.1 coordinate 12,030, forward strand.
TCCCTTGAGTCCAAAGGGACATTCAAGTTCGATCGGTCTTATCCAAAGGGCGATGGCGAAAGAATGCCGTTTAATTTTCACCGGATGCTCGTGGCGCCCAAGCACGGAGAGAAAATAAATTACTTCGTATTCAAGCCAAGCGCCGACATATTCAAGCTCATGAAGTCTCTCTCGAAGGCTGATTTGTTCTCGCGACTTCAGCCGTGTTCTCAAGGTATCAACCAAGCTCTGTTTGATAAGGCGCAGACCATCGGAGGGTCGATCAGGCCCATCTTTGGCAGGGTCGATCTGTTGCCATACCTGAAGAGAAGAGAGCTGATTCAATCAGATGGCTATGTGTACGTCGCGATAGACGGCAACCTTCGGAATTACGTCAAAGCGCAAAGCGATTTTGGATACGAATGGGTGTCTGAAGCAGTACGAAAAAGACAGCTATGTCTCTACATAGGTGTCGGCCGTCTGGGTTACGGAGGCCTTGCCTCACAGCCCGTGAATGTAAGTCGGTTGGCAAACTTCGTTTTCTCGGACTGATGTGAGTGGGTCGATGACCGTTACACGGAAACCCATGTCGCCGTCCCCTAGCGGCGAATCGCCGAAATCCCTCGGTTTCGATCCCACGATCCATCGCAAGCTCGTCGCCGGCATCGAATCCGGTCTGCTGCGCGATCTGCACGTGGTTCTCGCCGCCCGCGCCGGGCAAGTCTTCCTGGAGCACTACGCGGAAGGCGYCGATGGGGAATGGGGGCGGCCCCTCGGTCATGTCGCTTTCGACGCCGGCACGCTGCACGATCTGCGCTCGGTGACGAAGAGTATTGTCAGCCTGCTTTACGGCATTGCGCTCGACAAGGGATTGGTGCCGCCGCCCGAAGCGCCGCTTGTCGCGCAGTTTCCCGAATATGCAGGTCTCGCCGCCGACCCGGCCCGCGCCAGGATCACCATCGGCCACGCACTGACGATGACGCTCGGCATGGAATGGGACGAGAACCGTCCCTACAGCGATCCGCTGAACAGCGAGATCGCGATGGAACTCGCCCCCGACCGCTATCGCTTCGTCCTCGAACGGCCGATCATCGCGGAAGCCGGGAGCCGCTGGATCTATTCCGGTGGCAGCGTGGCGCTCGTTGGCGCGATCATCGAGAGAGGCAGCGGCAAATCGCTGCCGGACTTCGCGCGTGAAGCACTGTTCGCGCCGCTCGGCATCGGGCGGTTCCACTGGTCGGCCGGTAACGATGGCATCGCCTCGGCAGCCTCGGGGCTCAGGCTGACCGCTGGCGATCTGCTCAAGATCGGTCAGTTGCTTCTTCGCAAGGGCGAGTGGAACGGGCAGCGCATCGTCTCGGAAAGCTGGATCGCGGCATCGTTCACATCGGCGACTTCGACGCCCGATGGCCTCGGCTATGGTCGGCTGTGGTTCATCGGCGACGCGCCCGCGCCAGCCTTCGATGCTCCCAAACCGTGGCATGCCGGCTTCGGCAATGGCGGCCAGCGGCTCTGGCTGATGCCCGAGGCGGACATCGCGGCCGTCATCTATGCCGGCAAGTACAATGCCTGGGATGCCTGGGTGACGCCGACGCGCGTCTGGCGCGAGATCATCCTGGCCAATTTCCTGCGTCTTTAATCGAGATCAAGTCTCGCTGCCGCGTCCATCGGCCGACCAGGCTCCGGCACCAGCCATCGCCAGCGCCAGGAAACCGCCTGATATAGCAA
>NZ_JBFUGJ010000153.1:0-13714 GCF_056402975.1 Mesorhizobium sp. P3_A9
CAATTGTGGGAACGTATCGAATAAAGAAGGTCCGATAGAAGGATTATTGGATAAATCCTGTGATGCGCATAGCCAGGCGATCGCTGCAATAAAAGCAAACATGAAAATCCCTTTGCTATCGAAAAAGCTACGTCTATTGCCACTAAAGACTCCAGAACATGCGACGTATGACAGCCAGATCAACCATGTCCCGCTAATCGTGCTGCAAGCAACGACAAATTTTCTTTGATCTGGCTCCGGCATCCGTCCGGCAAATCCAAGTTGCCATTGCATGGATTCGCCCCAAGGCCAGACTTTTAAAAAATATGCGCTGCTGTCATATAGGCTTGAAATATATTTATCACCAGTGAAGCAAATTGCTATGCATACCACAAAAGATACAAATAGAGATGCCGCCGCCGTGATCATTATCATGCGCAAATAGTACACAAATATGTACCTCTGCTTATTTTCGTATTGGCTTGGCTGCGGCATCCCCGGCAATCGCAGAAAGCCGAATTCTCGTTCATAATCCTCTATGCCGATATTGTTATTGCCACCTGAAAGCATTTGCTTTCTTGTGGGGGCCTCGCCGCAAGATTTTGCATTAATATCGGTCATAATATTAATGGCCCCTCGCTGTCTCAAGCGGGAACGGCAGGCCGGATGTCTCCGGCGACGAGGTGGGTAATCACCTTGAGATGACTCATCTTGTCGCGCCCACCTCATCGCCCAAGGGATAGAAGCCCGTCGGCTGGCCGCCGATGTTGAAGGGCAGGCCGGCGGCGGCGTTGGGCGCCGACACCAGGCCCTTGTCGGCCATGCGCAGCGCCAGATAATAGCGCACCGCCTCGATTGGACTCAGGCCAATCGCCTGCAGCGAGATCAACTCGCGCATGCGCTCGTCGCGCGGCATGATCAGCACCTTGAGGTCGTTCAGCATGATGCCGTAGACCTTCAGGAAATCGGTGAGGTGCAGCTTCACCGCCTCGCGCACGTCGCTGATGCGCTCGTTGATGTTCTCCATCTTGGTGACCTGGATGATCTGGTTGATCGCCTGCTCGATCGCCGGTCCGGCATAGTCGGCGATTTCCTTGGTGTCGATCACGGCGCCGGCGAAGGGCATGTGGGTGATGAGATCGAGCGCCTCTTCCTTGCTGTCGATGTGGATGTAGTAGTCGACGACGTAAGCCATCTCCGCCATCTCGGCTGAGGTGGCGACGCCCTCATTGCGCGCCAGCAGCTTGGAGCGATTGATGTAGATGACCTCGTAGACCCAGGGCGAGGAGCCGCCGAAGAACCCTTGCACGACCGATCCGACCAGCGGCTTGTCCGGCGTCTGCAGCGCATATTGGCCGGTCTCGTAGACGTTCAGCACCGCGCCGCGCGACTTCAGGATGCAGAAGTGGTTGCTTTCCACCGTCAGCAGCGAGCCCGACACGATGCTCTCGTCGACGATCTTCATCGCCACGGTCCTGGTGCCGAGCGCGTCCGTGCCGTCGCGCTGCAGCGACGTGATGACCTGTCTGGTGATTGCCATAATGAATTCCCCTCCTGATGTACCGGCACGCCCAGCGCGTGCCTGATGCCTGTTGACTTGCGGCTGAGCAGAGCTGGATGGCTCCGGCTCAGCGATTTTTCTGCCGTGCTTTCGCCGGCCCTGAATGAAGCGGCGAACAGAGGCCCTTGCCGCCGAATGCTTGCTGCAGCCGGGCGGTGCGGTCGGTGTGCTGGCGGTAGCCGCCATCGCCGTCGAGCAGGTATTTTGTCCGCCGCTTTTCAAGCGCCGGCGGTCGGGCGGACGAGATGGTCCGCACGATCGGCTCAATGGTTTCGGCGCGATCGATTCCGATCCTGGAGTCTTGGACGGCGCGGCTGACGACCTGCTCGATCAAGTCCTTGCTGTTCTGGCCGAGGAAGTTCGAGACCAGCCCGGCGACATCAACGGCGATGTCCTGACCGTCATCGGTGAAGGCGGCCAGCGGTGAAGCGGGGCGGCCCGCTTCTGGCTGAACGGCTTTTTCCGGGCGCGAGCTCTTGCCCAGCTGCCGCCAGAGAATGAAGCCGAAGATGAGTGCAAAGACAAAGAACGACATTCGACCAGCCCCCTCAGTGGTCCGCGTTGATTGCAGGATTGAAGATGATGGACGCCGCCCGTTCAGCACGCCTTTTGGCGCCGCACGCTCTCGTCCTCAGGTCCGAATGACCCGCCTACCGCTTGTCAGCGGATCCGTGGCGGTGCCTGTCGACCCCCATTCCCTCCCAGTTAAAACGCGTCACATTTCCTCCCCGAACGGGGCTGTCCGGGAACCTTGGATGGGCAAAAGCTGCGTCGTTGATAGGGGAAGTCTTGAGGGCCAGCCATACACAATATCGCGAGCTAATATGGTCCCGGCCATTGCGCGTCTTCGTGGCGGTGGYGCCGCATCAAGCAGCAAGACGCGTTCTCTCCGGGTCGGGGCAGGGGCTATGACATACGCCAGCGCCAGCCCCCTCTCCGTCCGCTTCGCGGCCACCTCTCCCCCATTTCATGGGGGCGAGGAACGCTAACCGCCGAGGTGGCGGCCTAAAAAAGCTTGGGTTCCTCGCCCCCGCGAGAGCGGGGGAGAGGTGGCTCGGCGAAGCCGAGACGGAGAGGGGCTAGCGCCAGCATATGCGATTGGCCGGGGCGCGATCCCTCCGGGGCGGTCGGGTAGCCTTGCTTAAAACCGCGTTGTTGGGCTCAATGGCCGGACACGCTGCGGGGAGAGCATCGAGATGAGCGAAGACAGTCCACGGCCGCTGGCGGAGATCGCCAGCTATCACGCCCACATCTACTTCGACGGGCAGGCCGAGCGGCAGCATGCCGAATGGCTGCGGCTTCGCATCGGCGAGCGCTTCCGGGTGCGCCTGGGCAATTGGCACGACCGGCAAGTCGGCCCGCATGACCAGCCCATGTATCAGGTCTCCTTCGCCAACGAGATTTTCGGCGCGCTGGTTCCGTGGCTGATGCTGAACCATGGCGGCTTGAGCATCCTCATCCACCCGAACACGACCAACCCCAAGCGCGACCATCTGGTCGACCCGGTCTGGATCGGCCGGCCGCTTGATGTGCATGGCGATAAGCTTCCGGACGATCACGAGGCGGAAGAGGCGCTGGAGGTCAACACCGAGCCGTCGCTGCCAGCGTAGGGTTGCTGGCGCCTTTAGTGCACCACCGCCCGTAACCGCTCCCTTAGCTCCCGCGGCGCCACGTCATACCGGGCCTTGAAGGCGCGGGAGAAATGCGCGCTTGAGTTAAACCCGCAGGCAAAGGCGATTTCGGAGATCGAGGCCGAGGCGCGGGCAGGTGACAAAAGTTCTTCCTTGCYGCGCTCCAGACGGCGGTCCCAGACGAAGCGTTCGAGCGTTGCGCCTTCGCCTTCGAAGGCGCGGTGGAGGTAGCGGCGAGAGCAGCCCATGTGGCGGGCTATGTCCTCGGCCGACAGGCCGCTGCGGGCGAGGTTGGCGTCGATATAGGCAACGATGCGCTCGCGCAGCGCTTCGAGAGGCGAGCGGCGGAATTCGGGCGCCATCGGCTTGGCCTGGATCAGGCCGTTGACGAGTTGGACCAGGCTGTCGCCGACGCGCCGGCTGCCGGCCTCGTCGAGCTTGTGCGCCTCGCCGATCGCCATCTGCATCAGGCCGGAGACAATGTGGGTCAGGCTGTCGCCGTTGCCGGGCAGCGGCAGGGGCGCGGAGAGCCGGGCGAGCGTGTCGTCGCCGAAGGTCGAGCGCGGCACCTGCAGGATGAGCTGGTCGACATCACTGAGGTTCTGCAGGGAGTAGCTGCGCACCGGGTCATAGATAACAGCCGATTGCGGGCCGAGGTCGACCGCGACCTGCTGCTGTTCGAAGCGGCTACGGCCGGAGAGCTGCATCAGGATTTTGATCGCGTCGGGATCGAAGCTGCGCCAGAACAGCCGGTCGTTGACCACCAGATGCGAATTGGCCTTGATCTCGGACAGCCGGCAGGCGCCGAGATTGACCGACACAAGTTGCGGGATCGACGGCACCGTGCCGCGCGGGAAGCGCTGCGTGATCGGGCCGAACAGAAGGCGCGATGTCGACAGGAAAGCCTCGCCGTCGGCGACGCTGACATGATGGGCGTGCATGCGTTTCCTCCTCAAACAGCCTTCCCGTCTTTTGCGGGATTGTGGCGCGGGCTTATGCCCTGATGCAACGATCAACAACTTAACATGATAATTATCTCTGCCGCAACGGTAGGGATGCACCCGGTCGGACAGGGCAGTGCGGATAGGCTGGAATGTCGTGCCGGCGGATAGGGCTCGATCAGCCAGCGCGTTTCCAGCAGGCGATGAAATGGCCTGCTTCAACCTCCGTGGCCACAGGTTCGGCCTTGAGGCAGCCAGCGTCAGCCAAGGGGCAACGGCCGGCAAAGGCGCAACCGCTGGGGCCGGCTTCGATGGCGGCTTGGGCTTCGGCCATGGTCGCGGCCTGCCCATCGTTGGAGGACGCAGCCAGCAGCATCTGCGTATAGGGATGGTTGGGGCCGGCAAAGATCTGGTCGGAGGAACCGGTCTCGACCAGGCGGCCGCGATAGAGCACGCCGATGCGGTCGGCCATGTAGCGCACGACCCTCAGATCATGGCTGATGAAGAGATAGGCGGTGTCCTTGCTCTTCTGCAGATCGTTGAGCAGGTTGAGCACCGTTGCCTGCACCGAGACGTCGAGCGCCGAGGTCGGCTCGTCCAGCACGACCAGTCTGGGCAGGCCGGCGAAGGCGCGCGCGATGGCGGTGCGTTGGCGCTGGCCACCGGAGAGTGTGCCGGGTTTTTGTTCGGCCGTTGTGCGGGCGAGCCGGACCGAGGCCAGGAGGTCGCCGACGCGCTGCGGCACCGCGCGACGGGGCAGGCCGGCCAGGCGGCGTAGCGGGCGACCAAGGATGCGGCTGATGCGCTGGCGCGGGTTGAGCGTGCGGTCGGGCGACTGGAACACCATCTGCACGTCCCGCCGCTCGCTTGGCTGGCGCCGCTCGACCAGCGGTGCCACGGTCTTGCCGAACAGCTCGACGCTGCCCGCCGTCGGCGGCTGCAGTCCGGTGACGATGCGGGCCAGCGTCGACTTGCCGGAACCGGACTCGCCGATCAGGCCAAAAGTCTCGCCGCTGGCGATGTCGAGGTCGATGCCGTGCAGCACCGGCTGGCCGCCAAAGGATTGTTTGATACCCCGGCAAGAGACGGCGATTTCGCGCTGCGGCGCGGGCAGGGCGCTGTTGTCCTCGCTCTCGCCTTCAGGCACGTCCGAAGCGAGGTCGATGGGGCTCGCATCCTCGGCCAGCCTGCCGTCGCGCTTGGTGCGGTTGAGCGTCGGAATGGCGGCGACCAACGCCCTTGTGTAGGCGTGGCGCGGATTGTCGAAGACGTCGCCTGCGGCACCGGTTTCGACAATCGAGCCCGCCTGCATCACCGAGACCCGGTCGCAGGAGCGGCGGATCAGGTTGATGTCGTGGCTGATCAAAAGGATGCTGGTGCGGTGCTCACGACGCAGATCGTCGAGGATGGCGATGATCTCGGACTGGACGCTGGCGTCGAGCGCCGTGGTCGGCTCATCCATCACCAGGAGCGATGGGTCGAGCGCGATGGCAATAGCGATGTTGGCGCGTTGCTGCATGCCGCCCGACAGCTCGTGCGGATAGAGTTGCAGCACCCGCTCGGGGTTGGCGACGCGGACGCGGCCGAGCAGCTGGGCCGCGCGCCCGATCGCATCGTCATGATGCATCGGGCGATGGCGCAGGATCGTCTCGGTGATCTGGCCACCAATGGTCATGCTCGGGTTCAGCGCCGAACCCGGATGCTGATAGACGGCGGCGATGCGGTCGCCGCGCAGCCGGCGGAGTTCGTTGGTCGAGAGGTCGCGGATCTCGCGATTTTCGAACGCCAGCTGCGAGGCTTCGACGCGGGCATGCTTGGGCAGATAGCGCAGCACAGCCAGCGCCACTGAGCTTTTGCCCGAACCGGATTCGCCAACCAACCCGAGCGCTTCGCCCTGGCCGATGCGGAGCGATATGTCATCGACCGCGCGGTGGATGTGCCTGGCTCCGCGATAGGAAACGGAGAGGTGCTCGACGTTTAGAACCGAAGACATGGATGACCGGAAACCACTTTCTGCGCGCGCGGCGATCAGGGGCAATCGCTTCCGCTTTCGTATGGAACAATCTCTATAAAATTACTCGAATTAAGCTTCAGCGCAATCTAACTTTCGCTGACTGGAAGATTTTTGGAGCACGGCCATACGCCGTCGCGCCGCCGATTTTCCGCAGCGAAGGGAAGGGACCGGCATGTCGCACATGATCCTCAGCGCGTTCTTCTTCAACCCGCAGGGCGACCATCGCATGTCGTGGCGCCATCCGCGCGCACCGGGACGCGAAGTGCTCGATTTCGACTATTATCGCGAGCTGGTGCAGGCTGCCGAGCGGGCCAGGATCGACACCATCTTCGTTGCCGACCACGTGTCGATCTGGGATTCGGTCAAGAGCGGCGTCGCGCATTACGCCAATGCCCGGCTCGAACCGCTGACGCTGCTGTCGGCGCTGGCCAGCGTGACCAAGCATATCGGCCTGATCACCACGGCGTCGAGCTCCTACAGCGAGCCCTACAATGTCGCGCGCATGTTCGCCTCGCTCGACCATATCAGCAAGGGCAGGGCGTCCTGGAACGTCGTCACCTCGGCGATGGACGAGGAAGCGCGCAATTTCGGCCGCGACGGCAATATCGAACATGCCTTCCGCTATGAGCGCGCCGGCGAATTCCTCGATATCGTCAAGGCGCTGTGGGACAGCTGGGARGAYGARKCGCTCCTCATCGACAAAGAGACGGGCTACTTCGCCGACCCCGACAAGGTCCATCCGATCGACCACAAGGGCAAGCATTTCAAGGTGCGCGGGCCGCTCAACGTCTCGCGGCCGCCGCAGGGCCATCCGCTGATCGTCCAGGCCGGCTCGTCCGAGGACGGCAAGAATTTCGCCACCGCCCAGGCCGATGCGCATTTCGCCATCTACAGCACCAGGGAAGACGGCATCAAATATCGCCAGGATATCAATGAGCGGCTGGCCCGCCATGGCAGGCGGCCGGAGAGCTTCAAGATCCTGCCCGGCATCCTGCCGATCGTGGCGGCTTCCGAAGCCGAAGGCCGCGACAAGCAGGAGTATCTGCAGAGCCTGCTTCCCGACCAGGTCGGCATCGACCTTCTGTCGAGCTGGAGTGGCCTCGACCTCTCGGCCTATCCGCCTGATGGCCCGCTGCCGCCGCTGCCGGACGAGAGCACCTTCAATGGCGGGCGCACCTCGCTCAACCGCGTCAAGCAATGGTCGAAGCAGAATCTCAGCCTGCGCGATATCGCCCGCAAGCTCGCCAACAGCGGCTCGGTGCCGACGGTGGCCGGCACGCCGAAGCAGATCGCCGACCAGCTCGAAGACTGGTTCGTCGCGGGTGCGGCTGACGGCTTCAACCTGATGTTCCCGCTGCTGCCCGAAGACTGGGTGAATTTCGCCGAGCAGGTGGTGCCGGAACTGCAGCGGCGCGGCCTGGTCCCGATCGAATATGCGCCAGGCACGTTGCGCGACCGTTTTGGCCTTGCCCGCCCCGCCAACCGCTTCGCCGAGCAGCGCGCCAATGCGCGCGCCGTGTCCTGAGGAGGCAATCATGACCGCCGCGCCAAACCTTCAGCCCCGCGAGGCCACTGCCCCGCGCCTCGTCAATGTCCTGCACAGCCCGAAGCGCATCCGCGTCAAGTTTGGCGGCCGCACCATCGCCGACAGCCGCAATGTGCTGGTGCTGCGCTCCAACCATTTCCTGCCGATCTATTTCTTCCCGCCTTCCGCGGTCGATCCGTCGGTGCTGAAACCCTCCCTGCATCGCGAGCCGCATGCGGTCGGCGGCGAGACCGCCTATTGGGACATCGACAGTGGCGACAAGCGCGCCGCCAATGCGGCGTGGTCGTTCACAGCACCGCCGGATGAAAGCCTGGCGCCGCTCGCCGGCCGTATCGCCTTCACCTGGAAGGCTGTCGACCAGTGGTTCGAGGAGGAAGAAGAGGTCTTCGTCCACGCCCGCGATCCCTATGCGCGCATCGATGTGCTGCAAAGCTCCAGCCATGTGCAGGTCTGGTTCGACGGCGAGATAATCGCCGACAGCCACCGCCCAGTGCTGTTGTTCGAAACCCATCTGCCGACGCGTTTCTACCTGCCTCCGGAAGATGTCCGGCTGGAGCGGCTGAAGGCGTCGAATTCGACGACGCGATGTCCCTACAAGGGCATCGCGTCCTACTGGTCAGGTTTGCTGAAGGACGGTTCGATCCGTCCCGACATCGCGTGGAGCTACCGCGACCCGATCGACGAAATGCCGAAAATCAAAGGGCTGATCGCCTTCTATCCGCAAGCGGTCGACCGCATCCATCTCGACGGCCAGCCGGCCTGACGGCGGCTCTCCCACCCACTCATGCCCATCCTCCCATTCAAGCCCGTCTTCCAATTCAAGAAAGAGAAAAAATGACCAAACGTTCCGACATCGATTTGCTGCGCAACCAGTCGACCCGCGGCAACAATGGCGACATCTGGAATGTCGCCGTGGATGAATATGCGCAGGGCTTCCTCAAGCGCCGCGACCTCTTGAAATACGCGGCACTTCTCGGCCTCACCGGCTTTGCCGCCTCGCAGGGGCTGTTCACATCGGGCGCACGCGCGGCGACCACCGGTGGCACGGTCCGCGTCGGTCTCGGCCAGCCGACCAAGGCGATCGATCCCGTCACCATCACCGATCCGGCCAGCATCGGTGTTCTCAGCCAGGTCGGCGAGTACCTGATCCTCGATGATCCCAAGGACGGGCTGCAGCCGAAGCTAGCCGTGTCGTGGGAAGCCGACGAGACGGCCAAGCGCTGGACCTTCAAGCTGCGGCCCGGCGTCAAGTTCCATGACGGCCGCAGCGTGACTGCCAAGGACGTGGTGGCGAGCTTCGAGCGGCTGGTCGATCCGGCCAGCGGTTCATCGGCTCTGTCGGCCTACAAGGGCATCCTCTCCAAGGGCGGCGCCAAGGTCGTCGACGACGAGACAGTCGCCTTCGATCTCGACCAGTCGAACGGCAATTTCCCGTTCTACGTTTCCTCCGACGTCTACAATGCCGTCATCCTGCCGGCCGACTATGCCGGCGATTTCGAGAAGAACTTCAACGGCACCGGCCCGTTCAAGCTGGAGTCGTTCCGTCCCAAGCAAGGCGCCAGCTTCGTGCGCAACCCGGATTATTGGGGCGACAAGGCGCTGCCCGACCGCGTCGAGATCAAGTTCTTCGACGACGAGCAGGCGCAGGTGCTGGCGCTGCAGGCCGGCCAGCTCGACGTCATCCCCAGCACCACACGGCTGGAACTGGCGATCGAAGGCAATCCCAACTTCAAGCTGCTCAGCGTGCAGGCCAGCTCGCATGATCCGGCGCATCTGCGAACCGACCAGGCGCCGTTCACCGACAAGCGTATCCGCCGCGCGCTGGCGCTGACCATCGACCGCGAGGCCGTGGTCAAGGGCCTGCTGAAGGGCCGCGCCATCGTCGGCAACGACACGCCGTTCGCGCCGATCTTCCCCTCGGCCGATCCGGCGGTGCCGCAGCGCAAGCAGGACATCGCTGAAGCCAAGCGCCTGCTTGGCGAAGCCGGCGTGCCCAACGGCTTCGAGGTGACGCTGACCACTGAGCGCGCCTACGACATTCCAGACTATGCCGTGATCATCCAGAACTTCGCCAAGAAGGCCGGCATCGACATCAAGCTCAACGTGCTGCCGCAGGATGCCTATTACGGCTCGGCGACGTTCGGCAGTTCGCCATGGCTGGACTCCAATCTCGGCATCACCGATTTCGGCCATCGCGGAACGCCCGACATCTTCCTCAACGCGACGCTGAAGAGCTCGGGCGCCTGGAATGCCGCGCATTTCAACAACCCGGCCTATGACGCGCTGCTGCTCGAGTACGGCAAGGCGCGCGACCTGCAGGCGCAGCGGCTCGCCGCCGGCAAGATCCAGACGCTGCTGCTCGACGAGACGCCGCTGATCATCAGCTACTTCTCGCAGTACAGCCGCATCGTGTCCGCGAAGGTCGAGGGCGTGCGCTTCACCGCCATCTCGCACCTGCTGCTCGACAAGGTGTCGTTCGTTTGAGCGGTACCGCCTCGATGGCGATAGTGCGGCCGCTGGCGGCACGCGCCGGCTCGCTGCTGCTGACGCTGTGGCTGGTCAGCGCGCTGGTCTTCCTCGCCGGGCAGGTGCTGCCCGGCGATGTCGGCCGCGTCATGCTCGGCCCGTTCGCCGATGCGCAGGCGGTCGCCGAACTCAACCGCAAGCTCGGCACCGACCAGCCCATCCCTCAGCAATATTGGCACTGGTTCAGCCGGGCGATCACGGGGGATTTCGGCGACTCGTTGTCGATGCGCGCGCCGGTGGCGCCGTTCGTCCTGTCGAGCATCAAGAATTCCGCCGCACTGGCCGGCGTCGTGCTGCTGTTCCTGGTGCCGATCGGTATCGGCGCCGGCGTCGTCGCAGGCTTGCGCTCGGGCAGCCTTGCCGACAGGCTGATCGTGCTGACCGGCGTCTCGCTCTCGATCGTGCCGGACTTCGTCTCCGGCCTGCTGTTGCTGATGGTCTTCGGCCTGTGGCTGGCCTGGTTTCCGATCACCGGTGCGGCGCCCGATGGAGCCGGTTTCTGGACGAGCAGCTACTACCTCATCCTGCCGGCGCTGCCGCTGGTGCTGAACCTCATCGGCTATGTCGCGCGCATGACCAGGGCAGGGGTGATCGAGGCGCGCGGCGCGGACTATACGCGCACCGCGATCCTGAAAGGGCTCAGCCCCTCGCAAGTGCTGTTCAAGCATGTGCTGCGCAACGCGCTGGTGCCGACGGTGGCTGTCATCGCCACCCAAAGCGGTTTCCTGCTCGGCGGGCTGGTGGTGATCGAGGCGCTGTTCGGCATACAGGGTCTCGGCAATCTGGTGCTGAGCGCTGCCAAGGCACGCGACTTTCCGATGCTTGAGGCCGGTGTGCTGGTGATGGCGACGATTTTCGTGTCGACGGCGGCGATCGGCGATCTCCTGCAGGCGCTGCTCGATCCGCGCCAGCGCCGGCGGAACGCGCCATGACCGATCTTGCCCAATCTCCGATGCGTAGCGACATCAGGCTCTCCTGGATCGGCAGATTGCGCGGCTTCCTGCCCGATTTGGCGCCGTCGACCGTGATCGGCTCGGTGGTGCTTTTGTTCTGGGTCGCCTGCGCGGTGTTCGGCTCGCAATTCGTGCCGTTCGATCCCTATGCCGAGGATTTCCTGTCGATGATGACGGCGCCTGACGCAGTGCACTGGTTCGGCACCGATCAGCTCGGGCGTGACGTGCTTTCGCGCATCGTCGTCGGCTCGCGCGACATTCTTTTGGTGGCGCCGCTGGCGACGCTGGCCGGTGTCACCGCCGGCAGCGTCATCGGCCTGGTGCTCGGCACCTTCGGCGGCCTGGTCGATGCCATCGGCGCGCGGTTGCTCGATGCCGTCATGTCACTGCCCTTCATCGTGCTGGTGACGATGGCGCTGGTGGCGATCGGCCCCTCCAACCTCACCGTCATCCTGGTGATCGGCCTTGCCTATGCGCCGCTGGTGGCGCGCACCGTGCGCACCGCCGCGCGCGAACAGCGCGAGCGCGACTATGTCAGCGCCGCCCGGCTCGCCGGCGAAAGCCGGCTGGCGATCATGTTCCTGGAAATCCTGCCCAATGTCCGGGAAACCATCCTGATCGAGCTCATCACTCGGCTCGGCTATGCCTTCTTCTCGATCGCGACGCTGAGCTTCCTCGGCCTCGGCATCCAGCCGCCATCGGCCGACTGGGGACTGGCGATCGCCGACGGCTATGGGTTCCTGACCGGCGGCAAATGGTGGGTGGTGGTGTTCAATTCGGCGGCGATCATCTCGCTGGTGATGGCCACCAACCTGATCGCGCAAGGCATCGGGGCGTTTGAAAACGGCGACAAGTAGGTCGTAGCCGACCCTCGCGCATGCCCCGAATTATCGCCGCTACAGTCGAAGCACCAGTTGGCAGAAGCCGGCCTTCGAAACCATTCGTAAACCATCCCAACACGGTAAATATTTTATAGCGAACCGATCAGGTTGCAGTGGGTTGTGCACGGGTCTGCAACAAAGAGGCCTAACGCTATCATGCACCGTTTATCCGTCTTGACCGCCCTGCTGATCTCTTTCGTGATCGCCTACGGTACATGTGTCTGGGCATTCTCTGCCCACTCGGTCGACTTGTTCCAAGCTCAGGCGTCGCCGTTGGAAATCCGCGCCTCTGAATAGCTTCAGATGACGGAAAAAGGGTTCCGGGGCGCTTAGGGACATCTCTTGCACAACCTTGAGCGCGCAGCGGCCCTTCGCGTCGCGAACACCAATCATCCTGGAATCACTTTAGCCGAGCAGGCCCTCGATGGTCGCCGCAACGGCTTCCGGAGCATAGGGCTTGGGCAGGAAGACGCCGCCGCTCGGCATGGCGTCCGCCGCCGGCTGGCGCTTGCCCGAGGTGATGATGATCTTGACCGGCGGCCAGCGGTCGCGCACGGCGGCCGACAGGCGCAGGCCGTCCATCGAACCCGGCATGTCGATGTCGGTGAACAGGATGGCGATGTCCTGGCGGGCCTCCAGCAGGCGGATCGCCTGGTCGGCATTGCTGGCCTCCAGCACATCGTATCCCGCCTCGCGCAGCTCGTCGGCGATGGCGAACAGCAGAAAGGCTTCGTCTTCGACGACAAGGACGGTGGCGAGGGGCTGAGTGGTCATGGCACGCTCTATGTGGTCAGTAAGGTGCTGTCGGCAACTGGGGTGCCGGCGCGTTCAATACGCATTCGACGCCGTCGGGGTGGTAGTCGATCTGCACCGAGCCGCCGAAATCGGTGCCAAAAACGCGCTCGATCAGGAAGCGGCCGAAGCCGCGCCGGCTGGGCGGCGTCACCGGCGGGCCGCCGCTTTCGCGCCAGCGCCAGAGCAGCCGCTTTTCGCCTGATGCCTCGGCCGATGGCTGCAGCGACCATTCGATCGAAACCTTGCCTTCCGGTGTCGACAGCGCGCCATATTTCAGCGCGTTGGTGGCCAGCTCGTTGACGGCAAGCGCCAGCGTCAGCGCCATCTTGGGATTGATCGGCAGCGCCGGGCCGGAAATCGAAATCTGTTCGAGCGGGAAGGTGGCGATGGTGTTGTCGACCACCTCGCGGATCGAGGCGCTGGTCCAGCGGGTCTTGTTCAGGATGTCATGCGCGTTGGCGAGCGCACGCAGACGCTCGTTGAAGGTGGCGCTCGCGGTGGCGATGTCGGTGTTGCGCAGCGTTTGCGAAGCGATGGCCGCGACCATCGCAAGGATGTTCTTGATGCGGTGTTCGAGTTCGTGGGTGAGCAGTTCCTGCCGCGCCTGCGCTTCGCGCCGGTCGGTGACATCCTGCATGACGCCGAACATCTTGATCGGCTTGCCGGTCTCGTCGTGGACGAAATCGATGTGGCGCGACAGCCAGCGCAACTCGCCGGTGTCGGGCCGCCGGATGCGGTATTCCACGGCAGGCACGGCGGTGCCGTTCTCACGCGTTTCCGGGTTGGAGCGAATGTCCTTGTCGTCGGGAATGACGATGTTTTCCAGCACGCTGATGTGCACGCTGTCGCGCGGCGACAGTCCCCAGAGACCCCAAAAACCGTCGGAG
>NZ_JBFUGJ010000154.1:0-13677 GCF_056402975.1 Mesorhizobium sp. P3_A9
TCCTTGTGTTCCTGTCATATGGGTTCGCGCTTCTTTGGCTTGCGCTGGCCGGCCCGGATGTCCTTGTCGAATCGCGCCTCGACGGCGTCTTGCGGTCCTACCGGTCGCTGTGGGTGACGGCGCTGGCGATCCTCGCGTCGCCGATCACCGACATCATCATCAGTTTTGACATGCAATGGACCGGGGGAGCTCATTCCGGTGCGGTGATTGCCGGCGGCAACGTGCTGGCGCTGTTGCTTCTCGGCGGGGCTGCCGCGGTCGCCAGCGAAGCCACCGCTCCGGACGAAGACGAGGAAGAAGACGATGGGCCCGAGCTGCAAACCGCAACCAGCGAAGACTCCGCGATCGCGGCGGCGGTCGACGCGCTGATGCGGTCGAGGGAACTCTACAAGGATGTCGATCTCAACCTTGGGCGCATCGCCAGGCGGCTCGGCCTGCCGGCACGGCAAGTGTCGTCGGCGATCAATCGCATCCACCGATCGAGCGTGTCGCAATATGTCAACAACCAGCGGATCGCCGAGGCGCGCCGCCTGCTGGCGACGACGGACGAACCGATCACCCGCATCATGTTCGACGCCGGTTTCCTCAGCAAATCGAACTTCAACCGCGAGTTCCTGCGCATCACCGGCCTGAGCCCGAAGGCATGGCGGCTCGAGCATCAGCCGCCAGGCGGTGCGATGTCGGTCACATCCTTGCCGGCCACATCTTTGCTGGAGGGTGGAAAATGAACACGCGCAGTGCCACTCAGTCTCCCGTCAGTTCCCGCAGCGCCATGCGCTTGTAGGCGGCGACCAGCCTGTCGCCTTCCTGCCGGTCGACCGAGATCGCCAGCCGCATCGCGGCTTCGCCCATCTGCCAGACGAGAAACGCGGTCGTCTCCAGGGACACCGGGTCGGCATCCGGACGCAATCGCTTCAGCACCGCCACGAGGAATTCAGCGTTGGCCCGGCTGTCGGCGAGTTCGAGTTGGCGCAGCGCCTTGTCGGCCTGCGTGCCCGACCAGATGTCGCGCATCACCGGCTCGGCCAGGAACAGCCGATAATAGATATCGACCAGGTCCGAGAAAGCCCGCCGCAGGCCTTCGGCATCGCCGACATCCCTAAGTTCGGCCGAGATGCAGGCCTGGCTCTCGGCGGTGTAGCGCTCGGCCAGCGCCCAGATGATCGCCCGCTTGTCGGGAAAGAACTGGTAGAGCGAGCCGATCGACACCCCTGCCCGTTCGGCGACTTCGCCCATGCGCATGGCATCGCTGCCTTGCTCGGTGATCAGCGCCGAGGCAGCCGCCAGCATGCGCTCCACCCGCTCGCGGCTGCGCTGCTGGCTTGGCGCCCGCCGTGGCGAAGCCATCTGCTCATTGGCCGGCGTGCCTTCCATGGACTGTCTCCAACAACGCATTCGGCAAATCGCCGAGGGAATGGCTTGACTCGCAAAATACGAGGGTTTATCACGTTTTGCAAATGTGAGGATTACTCATGTTTTGCAACCAAGGGAAAACCACCATGACCGACACCAAACCAATTCTGATCCTCGGCGGCACCGGCAAGACCGGCCGCCGTCTCGCCGCGCGGCTGACGGCGCAAGGCATTCCGGTACGGGTCGGCTCCCGTTCCGCCGCGCCGCGCTTCGATTGGGACGCTCCTGCAAGCTGGGCTCCTGCACTCGAGGACGTCAGCGCGGTCTACATCAGCTACTATCCCGACATCGCCGTGCCGGGCGCCGCCGAAGTGATCGATGCCTTCGCCCGCCTTGCCGTGGAGCGTGGCGTTCGCCGGCTGGTGCTTTTGTCGGGCCGCGGCGAGCACGAGGCGCAGCGCGCCGAAGAGATGCTGAAAGCGTCCGGAGCCGACTGGACGATCCTGCGCTGTGCCTGGTTCTCGCAGAATTTCAGCGAAGGCTTTCTCATCGAGCCACTGCTGGCTGGCGAGGTGGCACTTCCGGTCGGACCTGTCGGCGAACCCTTTGTCGATGCCGATGACATCGCTGACTCCGCCGAAGCAGTGCTGACCCAGCCTGGTCATATCGGCCAGCTCTATGAGCTCACGGGGCCGCGGCTGTTGAGCTTCACTGATGCGGTCGCCGAGATTGCCAAGGCGGCAGGACGCGACATCCGCTTTGTCAGAATTTCGCATGATGAGTTCACGGCCGCTGTCGCGTCGTACGAACTGCCACCCGAAATCGTCTGGCTGCTCAACGAGCTGTTCACCCAGGTGCTCGACGGTCGCAACGAGTCGCTCACCGACGGCGTCCAGCGCGTGCTTGGCCGTGCGCCGAAAGACTTTTCCGCCTACGCAACCGAAACCGCCGCAACCGGCATCTGGAGCAACTGAAATGACCAAGCTTGTTCCCGCCCTCACCATCATCGCCGCAATCGGCTCGGGCGTCGTCGGCGGCGTGTTCTTCGCCTTTTCCAACTTCGTCATGGCGGCACTTGCCCGGCTGCCCGTCCCGAGCGGCATCGCGGCGATGAATTCGATCAACATCACGGTGATCACGCCGACTTTCATGACGGCGCTCTTCGGCACCGGACTGCTCTGTCTGGTGCTTATCGCCGCCGCCATCATGAGCTGGAGCCAGCCCGGCTCTTACTGGCTGCTTGCCGGCGCGGTGATCTACCTGATCGGCAACCCGATTGTGACCATGGTCTTCAACGTGCCGCTCAACGATGCGCTTGCCGCCGTCGACCCGGCCAGCAGCAACGGCGCCGCCGTGTGGGCGAACCACCTGAGCCAATGGGTGCTGTGGAACCACGTCCGCACCATCACCGCCATCGGGGCGATGGCCTGCTTTATCTTCGCATTGCTCTAGGGAGACCTTCCAAAACGCAAGGGACTCCGCTCAGGCGGGGTCTTTTTGCGTGTGGCCCTTGCGGTCGGAATGGCCGAGATCGCGATTCGGATCGATCACGTCGCGCACCAGCTGCTTGAGTTTTGCCGCGTCCGGAAAGCCGCCGTCGCGCTTGCGGTCCCAGACCAGCACGTCATTGCAGGAGATGGTGAAGATGCCGCCGGTGCCGGGCACCAGCGTCACTTCGCCGAGATCCGTGCCGAAGGTGGAGAGCAGCTCCTGCGCCATCCAGCCGGCGCGCAGCAGCCACTGGCATTGCGTGCAGTAGGTGATGACGATCCGGGGTTTTTCCAAAAGGCTCATTCATGTGTCTCGCGGGTGCGAACGGTTGTTCCGGCAACCCGATCATGGATCGGCTCATATCCCAAAGCTATCGATATTCCGATCCAGGCCGGCCAGAGCAAAGCTATGCCAATCGCGACGAAGGCGAGCACCAAGTCCAACCAGGCATAGCTCGGCACGGGTCCTGCAACGCTGCCCCAGGTCTGAAAGGCAAACCAGCCCCCTGTCAGCACCAGAGGGAAAGCGCCGAGAAACTTGATCACCTGACGGCGAAACGCCTTTTGCAGAGGCAAGCCTCTTCTTCGCCAGTCATTCTCGTCATACACGACGAGCGTCAAAGCCCGCTTGCCGATCGACCGGCCGCTAGCCTCCATGACAAGAAGATAGATCGCCAGAGCGGGTACTTGGAGGAAACCTAGATCCAATGCCGCCGGGCGAGATTTCTCCTTCGAATTAAGATCGAACGAAACAGTCTCGCGCACTACGGATTGGGTCGCTTTCGCAGTGCCAATTGCCCAATCGGCTACGGGAAAGCCGAAGAGAGACGACCTGCACACTTGCCAATCGTAACGTTCAAGCGACGGACCGCCGTGCACCTTGGCCGGTCTGCATACGTGCAAGAACAGCCAGAAGTCAGCTTTCACCCCACCGTCGGTCAGCAGGAACAAGCCAGCCACCAGAAAACAGAGAGGTATCAGCACGACAAGGTAGTCGACAAACGAAGCAAGGAACCGACGCCAGAAGCCACCGCGGCGAGACCAAGCCATCGCAGAGGCATGCTCCATCCCTTCGCCAGTCATCTCCCCTCCCGCCGACAACTGACTGATCTATAAGTTGGGTGGGGACTCCTTGGCTATGGCGTTCGCCTACACACTTCCGTGTGACGGTCAGAAACTCAGGCCGCGCTGAGCTTGGCCAAGGTCTCGTCGTCGACTTCGAAGTTGGCGTAGACGCTTTGCACGTCATCGTCGTCCTCGAGCGTGGCGACCAGCTTCATCAGCGACTGTGCCCGCTCCTCGTCGACTGGAACATTGTTCTGCGGTCGCCAGATCAGCTTCACCGATTCTGCCTCGCCGAGCGAGGTTTCCAGTGCCTTCGACACCTCGCCCATGCTCTCGAAACCGCAATAAATGGTATGGCCTTCGTCGTCGGTTTCGACATCGTCGGCGCCGGCTTCGATTGCCGCGTCCATGACCTTGTCGGCGCTGCCGACCGATGCCGGATAGTAGATCTCGCCGACACGGTCCCACATGAAGGAGACCGAACCGGTTTCGCCCATCGCGCCGCCGGCCTTGGTGAAGGCGGCGCGCACGTTCGACGCCGAGCGGTTGCGGTTGTCGGTCAACGCCTCGACGATGACGGCGACGCCACCTGGGCCATAGCCTTCATAGCGCACGGCCTCGTAGCTTTCGGCATCGCCCATCGAGGCCTTGTTGACGGCGCGCTGGATGTTGTCCTTCGGCATCGACACGGCCTTGGCGTTCTGGATCGCCAGCCGCAGGCGTGGGTTCATCGATGGGTCGGGCGTGCCGCTCTTGGCGGCGACGGTGATTTCGCGCGCCAGCTTGGAAAACATTTTCGACCGCACCGCGTCCTGGCGGCCCTTGCGGTGCATGATGTTCTTGAACTGTGAATGGCCAGCCATGGCACCCCTGTCGTCTTCTCGGCTAGAGCATTTTGCAGCCAGGTGGATCACCTCGCCCTTGCAAAAATGCTCGAATTCAAAATTTCAGAGCGTCCGAGCTGCAACTCGCGGAAGCACGGCGTTCTCTGTCGGAATGGCCGGCTTATAGATAAATCGGCTCAATTCGTCCAGCCGCACTGTGTTGCGAGGCAGGCGCTCAGGATCGACGCTTTTCCTGCCTGAGACCAACATGGATGCTTCGGCGAGCTTGAGACCAATTATTGGACGGCACTTCCGGAATGTCCGAAGTGTCGATCTTGTGGTCAGGCAAATCAGCCAGCTTGGCTAACTGATCGCGCTGATCCTGGCTAAGGTCATTGATAGTCATATTCAATGCCCATCGCCAGGCTTCGCCTTCCTGCGCCGCCGCGCCAGCATGTTGAGCCCCTCGACCAGCGCCGAAAAGCCCATCGCCGCGTAGATGTAGCCCTTGGGCACRTGRTAGCCCATGCCRTCGGCGATCAGCGTCATGCCGATCATCAGCAGGAAGCCGAGCGCCAGCATGACGATGCTGGGATTCTTGGCGATGAAGTTGGCCAGCGGACCGGCCGCCAGCATCATCACGGTGACGGCCACGATCACGGCGATGTACATGATGGCGATCTCGTCGGTCATGCCGACGGCGGTGATGATCGAATCGATCGAGAAGACGAGGTCGAGCAGCAGGATCTGGAAGATCGCGCCGGCGAGGCTGATCTGCAGCGTCCCGCCCAGCATCG
This sequence comes from Mesorhizobium sp. P3_A9, assembly GCF_056402975.1. Taxonomy (NCBI): domain Bacteria; kingdom Pseudomonadati; phylum Pseudomonadota; class Alphaproteobacteria; order Hyphomicrobiales; family Phyllobacteriaceae; genus Mesorhizobium; species Mesorhizobium sp. P3_A9. The sequence goes on from NZ_JBFUGJ010000154.1 coordinate 5,530, forward strand.
TGTCCTGGTGGTCGTCGGGATCGACCGTGTGATGGATCTCCTTGGTCGCCTTCCAGACCAGGAACAGGCCRCCGGCGATCAGGATCAGGTCGCGCCAGGAGAAGCCATGGCCGAAGGCGGTGAAGACCGGCGTCGTCAGCTGGACGATGATCGAGATGGTGGCGAGCAGCACCAGCCGCATGATCAGCGCCGCCGAGATGCCGAGCCGGCGGGCGCGGGCCCGCTGCGCTTCCGGCAGCTTGTTGGTCAGGATCGAGATGAAGATCAGATTGTCGATGCCGAGCACAATCTCGAGCACTATCAGCGTCAGCAACGCAACCCAGGCCGTCGGGTCGGATACAAAATGAAAATGCGGCGCCAGGAACTCAATGAGCTGCATGGAGGTCGTCCCCTACGATCTAGAGCAGTGTCGCCGGCAGTTAGGTACTACAAACCTCTATATCAATGTCACGACCAGAAAGATGGAGCCGTTTCTTCCAATCGCGGCCCGCGACGAAACGGCGCGATCTTCTCGGTCAGTCCGGTACGATCGGAAATAGTGACACCAACCCCACACAATGTCGCCGGTCCGGTCGCAGCCTCGAAACGCCCTTTCGGCACTTTCGACAGGAACCGGTTGAGCGGCTCCTCCTTGTCCATGCCGAGCGAGGAATCGTAATCGCCGCACATACCGGCATCGGACAGATAGCCGGTGCCGCCATTGAGGATCTGGTGGTCGGCGGTCGGCTGGTGGGTGTGGGTGCCGACGACGAGGCTGGCGCGACCATCGACGAAATGCGCGAAGCACATCTTTTCCGAGGTTGCCTCGGCGTGGAAGTCGATCACCACCGCATCCGCCTGTTCGCCGAGCGGACAGGCGGCAAGCTCGCGCTCGCCGGCCTGGAASGGATCGTCGAGYTCGGGATGCATGAACACCCGGCCCATGATGTTGGCGACCAGMAYGCGCGCGCCGCCCCGGGAGATGTAGACGCCGGAACCGCGCCCCGGCGTGCCCTTGGGAAAATTCGACGGGCGCAGAAAACGCTCTTCGCGCGGCGCGAAGGCGAGCGCGTCGCGCTGGTCCCAGACATGGTTGCCGGTGGTGACAACATCGGCGCCGGCCGCGATGGTCTCGCGAAAGATCTCTTCGGTGATGCCGAAGCCGCCGGCAGCATTCTCGCCATTGACGATGACGAAATCGAGTTTGAAGTCCGAGATAAGGCCAGGCAGTTGTTCCCAAACCGCCGTGCGTCCCGTCTTGCCAACCATGTCGCCGAGGAAAAGAAGTCTCATATCCACTTCTATCCAGAGCCAGGGACGCTAGGCAAGCGGCACCGCGCGATTGGTTCTAACGCCGGCCGAAAGTACGGCTTTGCGCTCGCACCCATGACGCAAGCTCGCTATGGCCACAGCGGCAACGTCAACGGCGCATTCCGCGCAGCCAGAAGAACCAGACGTAGAAGGCGGTGAAGCCGCCGGTGCCCGCAATGAGTAGCAGCATGCCGCGCCAGCCTTTCATTCCCGCGGTATCGAGGTTCGATGGATCGCCAGGGTCGTAGTAAAATTCAACCTCATCGCCTATCGACGCCTTATAAAGGCCGACCACCTTTCCTTTTCCAGACCAGGTCATCGGCGTGTCGTCAATCGTATAGGTGAGGGCGACATTGATGCCGTCTGTGGCGGGCCCATTTTTATGCATTTCAGTGTAGGAACTGACATCCGTCACGGTGGCGACCGTCCGGTTCCAGGCGGCTTGGTGGTAAAGCGCAGTTCCGACGATGTGCAATGCCATCGCCAACAGCACCACCGCGATCAAGACGAACGGCATCAGCAGGAAGCGTGCAAAGACAAAAACCATGGTCGCCATCGGCCCGGACTGTATTAAGGGAATACTAGCCGATATGTCTTGGAAACGTATTAAGCAGATCGCGATATTTTAAGCGATGCTGAAGCGGCGCAACCCACTCTCGGTGAGTATTTCCGGGATGATCACGTCATGGTTCTCGTCCGGCACTTGCGCCACCTCCTGGCAGTCGAAGGCGATGCCGATCAATCGGGGCGCATGCCCCTTGTCGACAAGCTTCGCGATCGCGCGGTCGTAATAGCCGGCGCCATAGCCGATGCGGTGGCCGCGCGCGTCGAAGGCGGCGAGCGGCACCAGCATCACCTCGGGATCGAGAACCTCGGCCTCGGCATGGGGTCCGACCGTGCCAAAGCCCATCTCGACCATCGGCGCGCCGCGCACCAGCTCGCGAAAGACGATCGTGGTCTTGTCGAGAATGGCGGGCAGGCAAAGCCTGGCGCCCTTTTCACGCAAGGCAAACATCAATGACCTGACGTCGACTTCCGAACGCATCGGCCAGAAGCCGGAGACGATCTGGCCGGGCTCGATGACGAGATGATCGCGCGCCGTCTCGGCCATTTCGAGCGCCACTTCGACCCGCCAGAATTCATCGAGCGCATCGCGGCGCCCAAGCGCTTCGCGCCGCAGCTGTTTTTTCAGGTCTTTGAGAGATGTCATGCGGCCAGGATAGAAAAGGTCAGATCTGGATGGCGTTTTGGGAGCGACGTTTTCTACCACGCGATCCACCGAAATGCGTGGATACAGGGGCAAGAAGTGACGATCCACACAACCGGTGGAGAGAGCGATCCCGGGAACCTACAAAGTAGGTGGGCGCCGTATGAGAAAACCCACGGGTCTTCCCAGGGACAGCTCCCTAAGGATCGTTAAGGCCCCGGGGAAAATGTTCTCCTGCCGGGAAGCACAGACCGTCCTCCCCAATATAGGCCGCCGGTTGCCTAAGCGCCAGTGAGACGGGCGCTCTCGGCTGCTTTATTCGCGACGCGGCCCTGCCACCAGACTAGCGCCGGCACCGCCAGCAGTTCGACGCAGAGCCCGGCAAGGTGCCCCAGCGATGGCGCGCCGACCAGGAGCAGCGAGACAAGCCGCGCCAGTCCGCCGGTGAACGTGCAGGCGGCAAGCAGCCGGAACCGCTCCGTCTTCGTCTCGATACTGGGAATGCAGCTGTACCAGGCGAGACCAACAGCCAGGAAAAACCCGGACAGGAAGCGGAAATGGCTGTCGAGATCGATCGGCCATGGATGGATGACGTGCAGGAATTCCGGCCCGGACACGATACCCTCGATGCCGACCAGTACCGGCGTGGCCGCCAGCACCGCGACAACGATCTGCAGTGCCGTCTTGCCTGATATCTTGTCTTTCATGCTGCCGCCCTTCGGCCTGCCAAGYGGCCTCGTGTTAGCAACGGATATTTCCATCGCGGGTTTCAAGCCCATTCGTCGCAGCCGGCTCGCCCTTGCACAGGCAGACCGGCGTCCTTACGCTCATGGCATGAACCAAGGAGCAAAAATGCGTTTCGAAGGCACGGCGGCCTATGTCGCCGACAAGGAYCTGATGGTGGCCGTCAACGCGGCGATCGCGCTGGAGCGGCCCTTGCTGATCAAGGGCGAGCCGGGCACCGGCAAGACCGAACTTGCCCGCCAGGTGGCATCAGCGCTCGGCCTCGATCTCATCGAATGGCACGTCAAATCGACGACGCGGGCGCAGCAGGGTCTCTATGAGTATGACGCCGTGTCGCGGCTGCGCGACAGCCAGCTCGGCGATAGCAGGTTCAACGACATCAAAAACTACATCAAGCGCGGCAAGCTGTGGGAAGCGTTCGCGGCGGGCAGGAAGGTCGTGCTTTTGATCGACGAGATCGACAAGGCCGACATCGAATTCCCGAACGACCTGCTGCAGGAACTCGATCGGATGGAGTTCTTCGTCTACGAGACCGGGGAGACGATCCGCGCCGCTGTCCGACCGATCGTCATCATCACCTCCAACAACGAGAAAGAGCTGCCGGACGCCTTCCTGCGCCGTTGCTTCTTCCACTACATCCGCTTTCCCGACGTCGACACGCTGCACAGAATTGTCGATGTCCACTATCCCGGCATTAAACAGAATTTGGTGCGCGCTGCCCTCACCCAGTTCTACGAAATCCGCGAGGTACCGGGGCTGAAGAAGAAGCCGTCGACCTCCGAGGCGCTCGATTGGATCCGCCTGCTGGTCGCCGACGACATCGCGCCCGAGGATTTGCGAGCCGATCCCAAGAACGCACTGCCCAAGCTGCATGGCGCGCTGCTGAAGAACGAACAGGATGTGCATCTGTTCGAGCGGCTGGCCTTCATGGCCAGAAGGCAGCAATAGCCAGGCAGCAATAGCGCTTTCCCCGGCTGTGGACCGTTGCTGTCGGCCGGCCGGGAAGGCAGCTTCGGCCACAACCTTTCGGAGGAGATGAAATGTCTGAGATTATCGTCCGCCCGCTCGTACAGTCCGACCACGCCGACTGGAAGCGTCTGTGGACCGACTATCTGACCTTCTACGAGACCAAGCTGCCGGAAGAAGTCTACGCCATCACCTGGAAACGGCTGTTCACGGCGGGTGAGTTCGAGCCGAAGGGGTTTATTGCCACCCTCGACGGCAAGGCGGTCGGTCTCACCCACTATCTCTACCACCGCTCAGGCTGGTCGGAGAAAAACAACTGCTACCTGCAGGACCTGTTCGCCGACCCGGACCTGCGTGGCAAGGGCATCGGTGCGGCATTGATCAAGGCGGTGCAGGACGCGGCGGAAAAAATCGGCGTCAAGAACGTCTACTGGATGACGCACGAGACCAACACCACCGCACGCAAGCTCTACGATCATGTCGCGCGCCGCACCGGCTTCATCGAGTATGATCTGCTGTAGATAGAAAATGTTCATCCCCTTCTTCCTCGAACTGAAGGCAGCGCGTGTTCCCGTTTCTCTGCGGGAATATCTGTCGCTGCTGGAGGGTCTGGAAGCCGGGCTGGTCGATTACGACGTCGAGGGTTTTTATTACCTCGCCCGCGCCGCTCTGGTGAAGGACGAGCGCCATATCGACCGTTTCGACCAGGTGTTCGCGCATGTCTTCAAGGGCATCGAGGCGCTTGGCGGACCGGATGCGGTCGACGTCGCCAACATCCCGGAAGAGTGGCTGCGGCGGCTCGCCGAAAAGCACCTCACCGACGAGGAGAAAAGACTGGTCGAGGCGCTCGGCGGTTTCGAGAAGCTGATGGAGACCTTGAAGCAGCGGCTCGAGGAGCAGAAAGGTCGACACCAGGGCGGCTCGAAATGGATCGGCACCGGCGGCACTTCGCCCTTCGGCGCTTATGGCTACAATCCCGAGGGTGTGCGCATCGGCCAGCACGAAAGCCGCAACCGGCGCGCGGTAAAGGTCTGGGACAAGCGCGAGTTCCGGAATTTCGACGATGCCGTCGAGCTCGGCACCCGTAACATCAAGATCGCGTTGAAGCGGCTGCGCCGCTGGGTGCGCGARGGCGCCGARGAAGARTTCGACYTGCCCGGCACCATCCAYGCCACCGCCGARCAYGGCTATCTCGACGTGCAGACGCGGCCCGARCGRCGCAAYGCCGTGAAGCTCTTGATGTTCTTCGATGTCGGCGGCTCGATGGACGACCACATCAAGAGCGTCGAGGAGCTGTTTTCGGCGGCGCGTGCCGAATTCCRCCAGCTCGAATATTTTTAYTTCCACAACTGCCTCTACGAGGGGGTGTGGAAGGACAACCGCCGCCGCCATGCCGAGACCATCCCGACCTTCGATCTCCTCCACAAATACGGCCCGGACTACAAGGTGATCGTCGTCGGCGACGCCTCGATGAGCCCTTACGAGATCGCCCACCCCGGCGGATCGGTCGAACATTGGAACCCGGAAGCCGGCGTCGTATGGCTCGGCCGCCTGCTGCAGCAATGGCCGAATGCGGTATGGCTAAATCCGGAGAGCGAAAAGAGCTGGGGTTACACCCATTCCATCGCGATGATCCGCGACATTTTTGGCGGCCGCATGTTTCCGCTGACGCTGGCCGGGCTGGAAAGCGCGACGAAGCAGCTTTCCAGAAAGCATTGAAAGACTGATCCGATGACCTGCTTCCTTTGCCTGCAGTGCGGCGTCCAGTTCGCGGCGACGGAGACACCGCCGCAACACTGCCCGATCTGCGAGGACGAGCGGCAATTTGTGCGCTGGGAGGGCCAGGCCTGGATCACATCGGACGAGCTTGCCGCTGGGCATGGGCTTGTGATGAGGGACGATGCCGGTGTGCTCGCCTTCGGCATCGAGCCGCGCTTCGCCATCGGCCAGCGGGCGCAGCTGGTTGAGACGCCGCACGGCAATGTGCTGTGGGACTGCGTCTCGATGGTGAGCGACGAGGCGGTGGCCGAGATCACCGGCGCGGCGGACTGACCGCGATCGCCATCTCGCACTGCCATTTCTATTCGGCGATGGCCCGCTGGAGCGAGGCGTTTGGCGGCGTGCCGATCTATCTCCATGCCGATGACCGCCAATGGATCATGCGGCCGCATCCCTCGATCGTCAGTTGGAGCGGCGAGACGTTCGCCATCAATCCCTCGCTGACACTCATCCGCTGCGGCGGACACTTTGCCGGCAGCCAGGTGCTGCACTGGCAGCGCGCGGGCGGCAACGCCCTGCTGACCGGCGACACCGTGCAGGTGACGCCGACGCGCCGCCATGTCAGCTTCATGTACAGCTATCCCAACCAGATACCGCTCAACGCGGCGGCCGTGCGCCGTATCGCGGCAGCCCTTGAACCATATGACTTCGACGACATCCGCGGCGCATGGTGGGACCTGAACATCATCGGCGGCGGAAAGAAGTCGTTCGCCACTTCGGTTGCCCGCTATCTCGCGGCGATCGCCTGAGGAAGACGGCACGATTGAAAATGTGGGCAAATCCCGTAACAAATGCCTATGTTGGAGCGAATATCCGGTTGCAATCAACAACGAGCCGCCAAGGCTGAGGAGATCAAATGGACACCCACACCTACCCCGTCACCCGCACCGACGCCGAATGGCGCGCCCGGCTGACGCCGGAGCAATATGCGGTCATGCGCGGCCACGGCACCGAGCGGCCGGGAAGCTGCGCCCTGCTCTACGAGAAGCGCGCCGGCACATTTTCCTGCGTCGGCTGCGACCAGCCGCTGTTCGAATCCAAGCTGAAGTTCGAGAGCGGCACCGGCTGGCCGAGCTTCAACGACCCGGTCCCCGGCTCGGTCGAGAACACCATCGACCGCAGCTACGGCATGGTCCGCACCGAGTGCCACTGCGCCCGCTGCGGCAGCCATCTCGGCCACGTCTTCGAGGACGGCCCGCCGCCGACCGGCCTGCGCTACTGCATCAACGGCGTGGCGCTGAAATTCGAGCCGGCAGCCTGAACTGCATGTTGTAAGCTTTCGGCAAAGGGCGGCTTCGGTCGCCCTTTTTTCGTGCTGCGTTCGGTCCCTTCAGACCGCCACCGTGGCGACGAGCCAGAGCGCCGAGCCCAACAGCATCAGGGAGGCCTTGGCGCCCGATTGCTCTGCCGTCCGCCAGACCGCGACAGTGAGAAAGATGTTGTAGGGCACCGGTGCGAAATGCACCGCCAGCACGAGGCCGAGCGACATTTTCAATCCAAGCAGGACGAGTGCGGCCGCGGACGAAGCAACGTTGATCCCCGTCCCGACAAGCAGCATGTCGCGCCAGAACAGCCGGTCGATCGGCACCTGGCCAAGCCAACGCGAGCGGAAGAAATCCGCAAACACCGGCGCCCTACTCCTGTCCAAGCACGTCGATGACGGCCTGCTCGACCCGCGAGCATTCCGTCACCAGCCAGTCGGTCATCGCAGGCCAATTGTCATCGGCATAACAGTTGACCCGCCACATCGAATTGATGCCGAGGCCCTCGCAGCTTTGGTCCGGCCTGAGCTTCAGCCTGTCTTCGATCGCCGGCTGGAACGGCTTCAGCCGCGACCAGCTTTCCGTGGCGCCAAACTTCTCGTTACGTCCGAAGAAGACGCCGACATGGTTCTGCGCCGGCGCGACATACATGGAAAGGACCAGGGCGAAGTCGGGCAGCCCGCGCTGCCAGAACCAGGGTCCGCGCCGCGCCAACCGGGCTCTTTCTTCCGGATGCCGTTCAGCGAACAGCGTCCAGAAACCGCGATGGCGGAATTCCGAGGCGCGGCGACCGCCGAAGTCGAATTCGCTCATGGTTCAAACCGTATCCCCGGCCACCGCATCGGGCGCCGGGCGGCCAAAGCAATTCCAGGAAAAGTATCAAACGGTTTTCCGTCCGGA
>NZ_JBFUGJ010000155.1:0-13658 GCF_056402975.1 Mesorhizobium sp. P3_A9
GGTCGCCACCCAGCTTGCCGCGAAATAGTCCCGATGCAACGCGGAACGCCGGCCGGCGGTTCGCGTTTGGGCACGGGCCGTTATGCACGCTGTGCCTCTTCTGGTGAATTGAGACCGACATGAAACTCTTCGACTGCCCGCATTGCGGCCACCGTCTCTACTTCGAGAATGCACAGTGCCTGAACTGCTCCAGCCTTGTGCTCTACGATCCCGAACATGCCCGCTTCGCCTTGTCGGGCGCGGACAGCATCTTCCAGTGCACCAATGCCGATGAATGCGCCTGCAACTGGATGGCCGAGCCGGGGCAGGGTTTTTGCCGCGCTTGTGTGCTGAACCAGCTGATCCCGGATCTCTCCGTCGACGGCAACCGCCGCCGCTGGATCCGGGTCGAGGCGGCGAAGAAGCGTGCCATCTATTCGCTGCTCGCCTTCGGCCTGCCGGTCGCGCCCAAGCAGGGCCCGACGGACGAGATCGGCCTCGCCTTCGACTTCCTCGCCGATCCGATCGGCGTCGGGCCTGGCGGCGAACGCATTCTCACCGGCCATGACAATGGCCTGATCACGCTCAACGTCGCCGAGGCCGATTCAGCCGAGCGCGAAAAGCGCCGCGTCCAGATGGGTGAGAATTATCGGACGCTGCTCGGCCATTTCCGCCATGAGCTCGGCCATTATTACTGGGACCGCTTGATCCGCGACGATCYGCAAAGGCTGGCCGCCTTCCGCGCTCTGTTCGGTGACGATCGCGCCGACTACGAACAGGCGCTGAAGGCCTATTACGCCAATGGCGCGCCACCCGACTGGCAGCAAAACCACATCTCGGCCTATGCCACTTCGCATCCGTGGGAGGACTGGGCCGAAACCTGGGCCCACCATCTGCACATCACCGACACGCTGGAGATGGTCCATGCGCTGAACTTCCCGCTCGGCCGGCTGGAGACGGTAGAGGCCAATGATTTGCCGCAAGGCGACACCGGCGGCGAACTGCAGGCAGCCCCTTCGGAGCCTGCGAACACGCCCGAGCCCTTCGAAAAAATCCTTGCGCGCTGGCTGGTGCTGTCGGAAGCCTCCAACTCGATCAACCGCTGCATGGGCCTGCCCGACCTCTACCCCTTCGTCATTTCGGACGTGACGGCGCGAAAACTGGCCTTCGTTCACGACCTTTTGACCGGTTTGCCGAAAGACGCGGGAACAAATCGTGAGGTGACGCCGGCATTTTAGCCGGAACGCATGCGCCGCTGCCCCGTTTTCAAACCCGAGGGACCATGAAAACGGAGAGAAACCATGAAATCCGTATTGTTTCCCGCATTCGCCGGGATGATGACCGTGATGTCGGGCGCCGCGCTTGCCGACACCGCCGTCTCGGCCGTCACCGATCTAAACGTGCGTGCTGGTCCGGGTCCGCAATATCCGGTCATCGGCGTGCTCGCCGCCGGCCAGTCGGCGACGCTCAATGGCTGCATCGAAAACAGCAAATGGTGCACCATCGCCGAAGCCGGCGGCCAGGGCTGGGTCTATTCCGACTATGTGACCGCCGATTTCAGCGGCAGTCGGGTGGTGCTGACGCAGCGCCCGCACGGCTCCGCCGTTGCCATCGTCTCACCGCCGGAAGACATCGGTAATTATTCCACCGACTATACCGGGGCGATCGTGGCCGGTGAGCCGGCCGAGGACGCCTTTCCCCCGCCTCCGGCCGCAATCCGCACCTATGTCGACACGCACCGCCTCGACCCGGTCTATCTCGACGGCGAGGTGGTGACGGGCGCGACCTTGCCCGACACTGTCGAGCTGCGCGAAATTCCCGACTACAACTACCGCTATGTCTATGTGAACGGTCAGCCGGCGCTGATCGATCCGCAGACACGGCGCATCATGTACGTGGTGCGTTGATACAGACCAGCGGTCGCGATTGCGACCGCTGGTAACCGCTGGTAAGAGCCGGGACAAGTCGGTGCCCGCAGCGCCCGAGCAGCGCTGGGTGCTGTGTGTGGCGTCTGTTTGCGCACCGAACCCTGACGGAAACGATTCCGATTACTGAGGCATCAGAGGACGCAAAAGGCATGGCCTGATCGCGGTGCCACCCGCCCTTGTCTTGACTCCGCGGCCGATTTCCTGTCTACACGCCTCGAATTCCGCGACGAGTATCCCTCCGAGCAAGCCGACTAGGACGCCGAAGCCTCTTTGAGGCCAAGTGCTGTAAATCGATCCTGGAGGCCAACACCCGGCAGCGCTGAGCGCCCCCGGGTGCTTTTTGGTTTTGGGCTTTTGCTTTTGATTGGACACTTGGCGCGAACGCATTACCTCTCGGGCACCATCCGGGTGCCAGGGAAAAGGAAAACGAATGTTTGAACCGCTGCAGGAGCGCACAAGAGGCGTGGAGGGCCATCGGCCCGACAGGGATCATTATGAATCCAAGGCGCTCTCGCGCGGCGGGTTGACCAATGTTTGAGTCCCTACAAGAGCGTCTTGGCTCCATCCTGAACGGCCTCACCGGCCGCGGCGCGCTGTCGGAGGCTGATGTCTCGGCGGCGTTGCGCGAGGTGCGCCGTGCGCTGCTCGAGGCCGACGTGGCGCTCGAAGTGGTGCGCTCCTTCACCGACAAGGTGCGCGAAAAGGCCGTTGGCGCCGCGGTGCTGAAGTCGATCAAGCCCGGCCAGATGGTCGTCAAGATCGTCCATGACGAGCTTGTCGACATGCTCGGCGCCGAGGGCGTCGCCATCGACCTCAATGCGCCGGCCCCGGTCGTCATCATGATGGTCGGCCTGCAGGGCTCCGGCAAGACGACGACCTCGGCCAAGATCGCCAAGCGGCTGACCGAGCGTCAGAACAAGAAAGTCCTGATGGCCTCGCTCGACACGCGGCGTCCGGCCGCGCAGGAGCAGCTCCGCCAGCTTGGCGAGCAGGTCAAGGTCGCGACGCTGCCGATCATTGCGGGCCAGAATCCGGTCGATATCGCCAAGCGCGCTGTGCAGGCGGCCAAGCTCGGCGGCCATGACGTCGTCATCCTCGACACCGCCGGCCGCACACATATCGACGAGCCGCTGATGGTCGAGATGGCCGACATCAAGAAGGTGTCGTCGCCACACGAGATCCTGCTGGTCGCCGATTCGCTGACCGGCCAGGACGCCGTCAACCTGGCGAAAAGYTTCGACGARCGCGTCGGCATCACCGGCCTTGTGCTGACCCGCATGGACGGCGACGGCCGTGGCGGTGCCGCCCTTTCGATGCGCGCCGTCACCGGCAAGCCGATCAAGCTGATCGGCACCGGCGAAAAGATGGAGGGGCTGGAGGAATTCCACCCCAAGCGCATCGCCGACCGCATCCTCGGCATGGGCGACATTGTCAGCCTGGTCGAGAAGGCCGCCGAGAACATCGACGCCGAACAGGCGGCTGCGATGGCCAAGAAGATGCAGTCGGGCAAGTTCGACCTGAACGACCTCGCCCAGCAGCTTCAGCAGATGTCGAAAATGGGCGGCATGGGCGGTATCATGGGCATGATGCCGGGCATGGGCAAGATGAAGGACCAGATGGCCGCAGCCGGTCTCGACGACAAGATGTTCGGCCGCCAGCTCGCCATCATCTCCTCGATGACCAAGGCCGAGCGTGCCAATCCGGACGTGCTCAAGCATTCGCGCAAGAAGCGCATCGCCGCCGGTTCCGGCACCGACGCGGCCGAGATCAACAAGCTGCTCAAGATGCATCGCGGCATGGCCGACATGATGAAGGCGATGGGCGGCAAGGGCAAAGGCGGCGGCCTCATGCGCGGCATGATGGGCGGCCTTGCCTCCAAGATGGGCCTCGGCGGCATGGGCGGCATGCCCGATTTGTCGAAGATGGATCCCAAGCAACTCGAAGCCCTGCAGAAGCAGATGCCCGGCCTTGGCGGCATGAAGGGCCTGCCCGCCCCCGGCGGTGGTGGCCTGCCCGGCCTGCCCGGCGGCATGAAACTTCCGGGGCTTCCCGGCCTCGGCGGCGGCGGGCTGCCTGGCCTTGGCAAGAAGAAGTGAGGACACCATGAACGAAGAAAAGGACATGGCGGACGCCCGCATCATCCTGGCCGGCTACCGCGCCTCGATCGACAACATCGATGCCGCCCTCATCCATATGCTGGCCGAGCGCTTCCGCTGCACCAAGGCGGTCGGCGTGCTGAAGGCCGAGCATGGCTTGCCGCCGGCCGACCCGGCGCGCGAGCAGCAGCAGATCGCCCGTCTTCGCCAGCTGGCGCATGACGCGCATCTCGACCCCGATTTCGCGGAGAAATTCCTCAACTTCGTCGTCCGCGAAGTGATCCGCCACCACGAACAGATCGCCGCTGCCAACGGCGTGACGAAAACCGGCTGAAAAACAAAGATTTAGCCGCAACTCTATTAACGAAATCAAAGCTTTAGGAGAAAAGAAATGGCACTGAAGATCAGACTGGCCCGTGCGGGCTCGAAGAAGCGTCCCTACTACCACGTCGTCGTCGCCGACGCCCGTTCGCCGCGCGACGGCCGGTTCATCGAGTCGCTCGGCTCGTGGAACCCGCTGCTGCCCAAGGACGGCGAGCGCGTCAAGGTCGACGCCGACCGCGTCAAGCATTGGCTGTCGCATGGCGCCCAGCCGACCGACCGCGTGCTGCGCTTCCTCGACGAAGCCGGCATTGCCAAGCGCGACGCCCGCTCCAACCCGAAGAAGGCCGAGCCGGGCAAGAAGGCCCAGGAACGCGCCTCGCTGCTGAAGAAGGCTCAGGAAGACGCCGCTGCTGCCGTTGCGGCCGCCGCCGCTGCACCGGCCGAGACGGAAGCCGCCACCGCCGAATAAAGAGTGCTTCATCGCATCGACAAAACGGCGGGCCTGTGCCCGCCGTTTTGCTATTGTCCGGGAATGCCATGGCGGCATCAGGCTGATAGCGGATGGGCGAACAGGCAGTCAGGGAAGAAATCCTGTCGGGCAGCGTTCTCGGAACGCTGTTGCGATGCGCTGACGCCACGACCGGCGTCGTGGTGTTGAGCGGATCGAGCGGTCGTGTCGACGTCACCCGCGCCCGGCTGTTTGCCGGGGAAGGGGCGTCCGCGCTCGCGCTCCAGTGGTTTGGCGGCGAAGGCCAGGTTCCCGGCATCTGCGAAATCCCCTTGGAGACGTTCTTCGCCGCCACAGACTGTCTTGTCGGACTGGGCTGCCGGCGCATCGTCTATGTCGGCACCTCGAAAGGCGCCGAGGCATCCCTGCTCGCGGCCGTTCATGACCCGCGCATCGATGCCGTCGTCGCGGTCAGTCCGACATCGGTGGTTTGGGGAAATATCGGCCCAGGCCGCGACGGCATCGATTGGCCGGAGCGATCGTCATGGACGCTGAAGGGGATTCCCTTGCCGTTTGTCCCAAGCAATCCCGATTGGAGCGCGGAGTACGTGGACGGTCTGGCGTCGTACCGCGGACTGTTTCAGCGCAGCTTGCAGACCTTCAGGGACGAGGCGAGCCAAGCCGCCATTCCCGTCGAGGCCATTTCGGCGGAAATCGTGCTGGTTGCGGGCGGCGATGACGCACTGTGGCCGTCTCTGGATTTTGCCACTTCAATCGTTCAGCGTCGCAGGGACGCTGGAAAGGCCACGCGCCTCGTTTCGGCTCCCGACGCCGGCCACCGCATTCTCCTGCCCGGCGAAGACACTCCACGCTCGAGACTGCATGCGCATGGCGGCAACGATGATGCCGATGCGCGTCTCGGCCGCGACGCTTGGGCAGCCATACGGGTTCTGCTGTAGGGCGTTTGCGGTCTGAACGGCGGGCCATGCCCGCCGTTTTACTATTTCCAGTCCAGCGCCGATCAATAGCCGCGCGGGCAGCGGTCGATATAGACATCGCCATGACGGTCGCGATAGCGGCATTGGCCACGCCCGCTCGCCCGGCCGATCAGGGCGCCTGCCACGGCGCCAACCGCGCCGCCGACCACCGCGCCTTCAACCGGATCGCCGGCCACCGCGGCACCGACCGCCGCGCCACCCAGGCCGCCGATAGCCGCGCCGCGTTCGGTTTGCGAACACGCGCCCAGCGCCATCGTCAGCACCATAATCGTCATTATTTTCTTCATTTTCGTTCCTCTCACAGGGGGATCGCCATCGCTCCGCCAAGTGCTTAACTCTCAGACGGCTAATTTGATCCCGCAAAGGATGAAGATCGCGCTACCGCTCGCCCAAGCGACTTCAAGAGAGCGGCTGTGTCGGATCACGCCTCGGTGTTGCGCTTCAAATTGGCGAGGCCGACCTCGAAATCCCGACCGATCAGCGTGTCGAAGTTCATGAACAGGCCCATCAGCTTGGCGATGGGTCGGCTGCCGCGCATGGCCCAGCTGACGGCGGTGGTGTCACCTGAGGGCGTCAAGGTGAAGTCCACGCTGTTGTTGGCGCGGAACGGCTTTTCGAAATCGAGCTTGAGCGACACCTGCGAGGACGGCACCGAATTGACGATCTCCATGCGCCCCTTGCCGGCCTTGCCATTGCCCTCCCAGGCATAGGCTGCGCCCTTGCCGCTTTGCGCGCCGGAGAGCGTGCGCTTCATGTTGGGGTCGAGCTTTTCGTAAGGCGACCACGTCGGCCAGCGGCTGAAATCGTTGATCAGCGGAAAGATCGCGTCCGGCGGCGCCTTGATGATGGCGGTGCGGGTGGTGACGAAATCATTGGGCCGTGTCGCGGCATAAATGAGGATGGCGGCGATGATGACGAGCAGGATAATGAGGATGGTGCTGAACATTTTTCTCTCCCTAAGGCAATTCCAGGAAAACGATGAGACTATCGGCTGAACGGGATCAGCGCGCGCACCTTGGGGTCGCGTAAGTAAAGGCCGCCCCACAGGATGATGCCGAGATAGACGCCGAACAGCGTGTGTGAAAACAACGGATTGCCGATCCGCGCATTGGTGGCAATGGCGCCGCCCATATAGGCGGTGAGCAGGATGGCGCCGAGCACCGAGGTGCGCGGCCATGCGTAGAGCGCGGTCGCGATCAGGCCGATGACGCCGAGCATGCGCGCGACATTGGCATCGGCCGGCCAACCGAGCGGCACCATCGTCTGCGTCACCACGTCGAGCGGCGGCAGCTTGATGGCGCCGTCGAAGATCATGAACAGGATGATGAGACCGCTGAGCAAGCGGCCGGTCCACAAGGCGCCGGACGAGACGGGCGCGGTTTCAGAAATGCTCATTGGTGTTTCCTCGGTGTTTCGGTTTTGACGTTGGCCTTCCTGATGAAGGTTGAACCAAGGACGCGCGGTAACGTGCTGATCCGACACGCCGCCGCGGATTTCTTTTTGATGTCCGGCACGACGACGCATGCGGCCGGACCGATGCTCGTTCAAGGCGATGGGATAGTCTCGACGGGCGTAGCTCGCCATGACCGCACAATAACCCGGCGGCTCGGGTGCCGTGCCGGGGATGGTGGCTCAGTTTGAAATTGGCATTCGCCGAAACGTCGGATTGACCTTCAACACTTCGGCCAGCCAAAGAACAGATTTCTCCGCTGCGGCATATGCGAGCTCAGCCGTATCGTAACGCGCAGCGGAATAGTATTCCGTTGGCGTCCAGGCGCCACCATCCTCGACGTCTCGACGGAATTCCTCATAGCCGAACGATTTGTCGGGCCTGGAGAAGATATCGACGCAGCGGTCGTGTTCGTGGTTCTCGACGCTGGCAAACACGACCCATGATCTGTCAATTCGTTTCGACATCCAGCGTCTTATAGGCTCCGCGCCTGCCAGGATTAGGCGCAACGGCGTCCATCCTCTCGCACAGCTCATCCGTTGACCAGAGTCATTGCGAAACGCCGACAGCCATCGTCAGGAAAAATAGAACTTCTCGGCCGGAATCATCTTGGGCGGTGTTTCGCCCAGCGCCTCGAACACCGAGATTTCGCAGACGCGGCAGAGACCATCGAGCGCCAGGTCGTTGGCTTCGGTGCCGAACGGGTCCTCAAGCTCCTCCGACAGCGCGTCGAGGCCGAAGAAGGTGTAGGCGATCAGCGCCGTGAACAACGGCGTTGCCCAGCCGGTGCTCGAGATCAAGCCGATCGGCAGCAGCAGGCAGACGATGTAGGCCGTGCGATGCACCAGCAGCGTGTAGGCGAAAGGCAGCGGCGTGCCGGCGATCCGCTCGCAGCCTGCCTGAATGGCGGTGATCGATGCCAGCCTCTCATCCAGGATGCGAAAGCCGATCGAATCGACCTCGCCGATCCGGCGCTGTGCGTTGGCGCGGCGGCCCATGCGCCTGACCATCTCGTCGGCCGGATTGGCGAACTTTGCCGCCGCTTCCGCCTCGGTATCGATGAAGGCTCGGGCGTCCTTGATGCTGTCGATCTTGCGCAACTGCCCGCGCAGGAAATGACAGAACGCAAGCGCCTCCATCAGTAAGGCGCGCTGCTCGGTCGGGTCGGCGATGAGGCTGGTCGTGGCCCGCGCCAGATTGCGTATCTCGAAGACCAGCGCGCCCCACAGCTTGCGCGCCTCCCACCAGCGGTCATAGGCGGCATTGTTGCGGAACGAGAGGTAGATCGACAGCGTTACGCCGACCAGTCCGAAAGGCGTGATGTTGAAGACGCCGAGATCAAGCTCGAACCTCCGCGCCAGCACCAGGATGACCGCCGAATAGATGGCGAAGCCGAAAATCTGCGGCAGGATGCGCGGCACCACGGATCCACGCATGATGAAGAACAGCTGCAGGAAGTTGGGGCGCGGACGAACGATCATGGACGGGCCTTTCACGGGCCGGCATCGGCCCTCAGCTCCTGTATTGTGCGATGCGACAGATCCGCAAGCCCGACCGCCAGCGACATCGCCATGTCGTGCGCGGTGCGCGGACTATCGGCAGGTGCCGGTTGCGGATATCAGGGAGCTGTTGCCCGTTCCTGTTCAGGCGAGAGAAATGACCGGCGAGACCGATCTGAAGACACTGTTGGCATCGATGACGCCGGAACTGCTCGACGGCATCCATGTCTTCGCCACGCTGGCGCCTGATGTTCTCCAGCCAGAGGGCCTCGACCCGATAATGGTGTTTCGCGAGCGCGAGGGCAGGACGCTGATCGTGACCGAGGACTCGGCCAGCGCGGCGGGGCTGACCGCCTCATTCCGCTGCCGGATGATCACGCTGAACATCCACTCATCGCTGGAAGCAGTCGGCTTCCTCGCCGCCATCACCACACGGCTGGCAGCCGCCGGCATGGGCGTCAATCCGGTCTCGGCGTTCTATCATGACCATCTGTTCGTTCCGGCGGAGCGGGCGGAGGAGGCGATGGAGTTGTTGCGCGAGTTGGCCAGGGACAGCGCCGGCTGAGCTTTGACAGAACAGCGTAAATCGCGTAAATTACGGTAAATGCGTAAATTACGCGAACTTAGGATGCACCGTTATGCGCGAAGTTCCTACCACAGAATTCACCCGCAATTTTGGGCGCTACCGTGAAATCGTGCAGCGTGAGCCAGTCGCCGTCATGAGCCATGGGCGACCAACCGGCTATTTCGTTTCGGCTGTCGAGTATGAAGATCTGCAGCGCTACAAGAACCTAGCCCAGAAATCATTTGCGACCAGGGACCTGCAACGCGAGGACGTGGAAGCCATCGCCAATGGCCGCATGTCATCGGAACACGATCATCTCAATGCACTGATGGACGCCAAATAGGGCATGCCGTTGCCCGATCCGCAACTCGGCCTCGTGATTTCCTACGCGTATCTATGGCACCATGAGCATCAAGCCGGACAGGATGAAGGGCGCAAAGATCGCCCTTGCGTGATCGTGCTCGCCGTTGAGCAGGACGCAGATGGCCTGATCGTGACGGTGGTCCCCGTCACGCATGTCCCGCCGGCGGACCAGTCGCTGGCAATCGAGCTGCCACCCGCTGTCAAACGTCACTTGGGCCTGGACGGCGAGCGCTCATGGGTGATGCTTCACGAAGGCAACCGCTTCGCGTGGCCGGGTTACGACCTTCGACCGGTGCCGCGCTCGACCGACCGCTACGACTACGGTCTGCTTCCCCCAAAACTATTCTCGTCGATGGTGGAGCGCTTCAAAACCATTTGGGAAGCCGGGCGAGATCTTCCCGTATCGCGCGATTGACCAATTGGCGGAAGACCGCGCCAGCGCCCCTGCTCCCCGTAAGCGGGGAGAAGAGAGCTAACGGCCGAAGGCCGAGCCCGCGACCTTGGGCCGCCGGTCGTCCGGCGCCCTCGCGGAGGGCCCGCCGCGGCAGCGGCGATACGGCCCGTGAGCGGTAAGCTAGGCCGCCTTCTTCTTCGGCTGGATCAGGCCGCGCTCGACCAGCAGCTCGGCGATCTGCACCGCGTTGAGGGCCGCGCCCTTGCGCAGATTGTCGGAGACGATCCACATCGACAGGCCGTTGTCGATGGTCGAATCCTCGCGGATGCGCGAGATGAAGGTGGCGTCYTCGCCGGCCGATTCCAGCGGCGTGATGTAGCCGCCGTCCTCGCGCTTGTCCAAGACCTGGCAGCCCGGCGCCTCGCGCAGGATATCGCGCGCCTCGTCGGCGGTGATCGGCTTTTCGAACTCGATGTTGACCGCTTCCGAATGGCCGATGAACACCGGCACGCGCACGCAGGTCGCCGTCAGCTTGATCTTGGGRTCGAGCATCTTCTTGGTCTCGGCGACCATCTTCCACTCTTCCTTGGTCGAGCCGTCGTCGAGGAAGACATCGATATGCGGGATGACGTTGAAGGCAATGCGCTTGGTGAACTTCTTGACCTCGACGCCGTCGGCGACGAAGACCGCGCGGGTCTGCGTGAACAGCTCGTCCATGCCTTCCTTGCCGGCGCCCGACACCGACTGGTAGGTGGCGACGACGACGCGCTTGATGGTGGCGAAATCGTGCAGCGGCTTCAGCGCCACGACGAGTTGCGCGGTCGAGCAGTTCGGATTGGCGATGATGTTCTTGCGCGTGAACAGCGAGATCGCGTCCGGGTTCACTTCCGGCACGATCAGCGGCACGTCCTGGTCGTAGCGGAAGGCCGACGAGTTATCGATGACGACGCAGCCCTGCTTGCCGATCTTCGGCGACCATTCCTTGGAGACGTTGCCGCCGGCCGACATGATGCAGATGTCGGTGTCGGAAAAATCATATTGGTCGAGCGTCCGGACCTTCAGCGTGCGGTCGCCGAACGACACTTCCGTGCCCTGGCTGCGCCGCGAGGCCAGCGCCACGACTTCACTTACCGGAAAGCCGCGCTCTTCCAGTATGTTGAGCATTTCCCGGCCCACATTGCCCGTGGCGCCGACGATCGCAACCTTGAAACTCATAAATATCTCCTGTCCCTCTCCGCTTGGTTTTTGGAGAAAACCCGCCGGCCAATGCGGGTTTCGTCCCCCGGGCCGGACCCGGGAGAGGGTGGTTAGGCCAAGGGAATCACACCGTTTTGGTGGTGGTTTTTTTGGCCGTAGTTTTGCTGGAACGAGGAGACGCGACGACGCGCCCGGCCCAATGATTTGCATTGTGGCCAGGGAAATCGAATGCAAGAACCGCCATCAAAAGGCCGCGCATCGAAATGATCCCGTTCGAAGCGGGCTTTTACGCGGTTTGCGGCAGGAGTCAATTGGCGGTGCGTCGCATGGCCTTCATGGCTTGCCCTGTACAAGAGCGGCAGCAGGAAGTACGAACGGCCAAGATTGTTTGGCTGGCGTGGCGCCAGCCCCGGCTCGTGCTCCATGATGAGCGCAGAACCCTGAATTCCGAAAGAGCGAGATGTCCAACTTCGAAGCTATTGTTCCAGCGCTGGCACAGGCGCTGGAAAAACGCGGCTATTCCGAACTGACGCCTGTGCAGAAGGCGGTGCTGGAACTCGGCCAGGCCGATGCGCTGGTGTCGGCCCAGACCGGCTCCGGCAAGACCGTGGCCTTCGGCCTGGCGCTGGCGCCGACCCTTCTGGGCGATGCGGAGCGCTTTGGCCATGCCGCCGCACCGCTGGCGCTGGCGGTGGCGCCGACGCGCGAACTGGCGCTGCAAGTGACGCGCGAGCTCGAATGGCTCTATGAGCTGACCGGCGCCACGGTCGCGTCCTGCGTCGGCGGCATGGATATGCGCACCGAGCGGCGCGCGCTGGAGCGCGGCGCCCATATCGTCGTCGGCACGCCCGGCCGGCTGCGCGACCACATCACGCGCAATTCGCTCGACATGTCGGCGCTGAAAGCCGTGGTGCTCGACGAGGCCGACGAGATGCTCGATCTCGGCTTTCGCGAGGACCTCGAATTCATCCTCGACGCMGCTCCGGCCGACCGCCGCACGCTGATGTTCTCGGCCACCGTGCCGCGTTCGATCGCAACGCTCGCCCAGGGCTATCAGCGCGATGCCATACGCATTTCGGCCGCCGGCGAGGAAAAGCAGCATCTCGACATCGAATACCGGGCGCTGAGCGTCGCCCAGGCCGACCGCGAGAACGCCATCATCAACGTGCTGCGCTTCTATGAAGCCAAGAACGCGCTGGTGTTCTGCAACACCCGCGCCGCCGTCAATCATCTGACCGCACGCTTCAACAACCGCAATTTTTCGGTGGTGGCGCTGTCGGGCGAGCTCAGCCAGAACGAGCGCAGCCACGCTTTGCAGGCGATGCGCGATGGCCGCGCAAAAGTCTGCATCGCCACCGACGTCGCGGCGCGCGGCATCGACCTGCCCAATCTCGAACTGGTCATCCACGCCGACCTGCCGACCAACCCGGAAACGCTGCTGCATCGCAGCGGCCGCACCGGACGCGCCGGCCGCAAGGGCGTCAGCGCGCTGATCGTGCCCAACAGCGCCCGCAAGCGCACCGAACGGCTGCTGCAGAACGCTGGGCTGAAGGCGACATGGGCAAGCCCACCCTCGGCCGATGACGTCATCCGCCGCGACGAYGAGCGCATCCTGGCCGATCCGGYTTTCGACGAGCCGGTGAAGGAYGACGAGCGCGRSTTCATCGACGCGCTTCTCGCCMRRCAYGGCGCCGARCAGGTGGCGGCCGCCTTCGTGCGCCAGTGCCGCGCCAGCCGCTCGGCGCCYGARGATCTSATGGAMRTSGCSCCGTTCACGCCTTCGCGTGAAAGACCGGCGGGCGAAAACTTCGCGCGCCGCGACGAGGCGCCCAGCCGCCGCGACGATTTCGGCGACAGCGTCTGGTTCTCGCTCTCGATCGGACGCCGGCAGAATGCCGAGCCGCGCTGGCTGATCCCGATGCTGTGCCGCACCGGCAGCATCTCGAAGCGCGAGATAGGGGCCATCAAGATGCAGCCGGAAGAGACCTACGTGCAGATCGCCGCGGACTGGGCCGACCGCTTTCTCGCCGCGATCGGTCCCGACCGCAAATTGCAGGGCAACATCATAGTGAAGCGGCTGGAGGGCACGCCGGACCTGTCGCGCGCCGGCTATCAGCCGCCGAGTCCCGACAAGAAGCCGCATCGCGGCAAGGCGCCTTCCGACCCGAACGCACCGAAGCGCAAATTCGAAAAGCGCGCGCCGGCACCGTCCGACCAGCGGCCGCCAGCCGCGCATGAGGCAAAGCCATGGGCGAAGAAGCCGGGCAAGCCGAAATTCGACAATGCCGGCCCGCCGAAGCACAAGAAGGCGAAACGGCCCTCGTAAATCTACAGACGGCGAGATGCGCTCTCTTTCAGCCCGGCCTTGATGGCGGCCCAGCTTGCCGATGCCGGTGTCGGCCGATGCTGGCTTGCGA